>NYXD01000019.1 GCA_002685435.1 Cryomorphaceae bacterium
TCACCGGCGAATAATTCTCTCGGTAAAATGGTGTTTCCGGTACTTTTACTCATGCGCTTTCCATTAAGCGTCAACATATTCGCATGCATCCAATACCGCGCACCTTTGTGCCCTGAGCAAGCACTATTCTGTGCAATTTCACATTCGTGGTGGGGAAACTTCAAATCCATTCCTCCGCCATGGATATCAAAAGTCTCTCCTAAATATTTTGTACTCATAGCCGAACACTCTAAGTGCCAGCCGGGAAACCCGATACTCCAAGGTGAAGGCCAACGCATGATGTGTGTTGGTGAGGCTTTCTTCCAAAGTGCAAAATCCGCAGGGTTGCGTTTTTCTTCTTGACCATCTAAAGCACGAGTACCAGCTTGTAGTTCGTCCATTTTACGCCCTGAAAGTATGCCGTAATCGCCTCCATTTGCATTGTAGGCAGTCACATCGAAGTACACTGAGCCGTTACTTTCGTACGCCCAGCCTTTGTCTAGAATGGTTTGAACCATTTCAATCTGTTCGGAAATATGTCCGGTAGCGGTAGGTTCAATAGAAGGAGGGAAGGCGTTGAGTGCATCCATGACTTTATGAAAGTCAACGGTGTAACGCTGCACAATCTCCATGGGTTCTAGTTGCTCTAAACGCGCTTTTTTAGAAATTTTATCCTCACCAGCGTCAGCGTCGTTTTCCAAATGCCCTGCATCCGTAATGTTTCGAACGTAGCGCACTTTGTAGCCGATATGCTTGAGATAACGGAAGATCATATCGAACGATGTGAATGTTCGTGCATTCCCTAAGTGCACGTCGCTGTAGACTGTTGGGCCACATACATACATACCTACATTACCCTCGTGAACGGGGACAAAAGCCTCTTTTTTACCAGTAAGGCTATTCTCAATACGCAAAGGGTAAGAAGTGTACAATGGTTTCACTAGGCGCCGAAATCGGTTGAAAGGTTGATGTAATCTAAAAATTCTCTCTTCTTCGCCTCGTCTTTAAAGGCACCACCGAATTCGGCAGTTACAGTTGAGCTTTCTATATCTCTAATACCACGGGAATTTACGCAAAGGTGTTTCGCGTCGATCACACAAGCGACATCGTCAGTACCTAAGGTTTCTTGCAAGGCTTGAACTACTTGACGGGTAAGACGCTCCTGAACTTGTGGACGTTTCGCGTAGTAGTCTACAATTCTGTTCATTTTACTCAAGCCAACTACTTTCCCCTTAGAAACGTAGGCTACATGTGCACGACCTACAATAGGTAAAAGGTGGTGTTCACAAGTAGAATAGACGACGATGTTCTTTTCCACCAGCATTTCATTGTAGCGGTAGGAGTTGTCGAATGTGCTCATTCCTGGCTTCCGCGAAGGATCGAGTCCTCCGAATGCTTCATTGACATAGAGTTTTGCCACACGCATGGGTGTGCCTTTTAAACTGTCGTCTTCCAGGTCCATACCAAGAGTCGTTAGAATGCCCTTGACATGCTCCGCAATGGTTGCGATTTTCTCTTCATTAGAAAGGTCAAAAGCGTCCTCGCGCAGCGGTGTTACTGCTGTGAAGCTCTCGTGTGCGTCGCCGATTTCATCAGCGAGAAGTTGGTTAATAGTATCAGACATTCTTTTAGTCTATGCTTTTAAGGGCGGCAAAGGTACAAACTATTAATCCCAAAAAGGGACCCCTTGTTCACGTGCTTTGGTCTCTAGTTGGTCCAATTCGTTAGTAATCTTTTCTAACGAGGCAATAGCATCAGCAATCATTGCTTCAGCATCTTCTTTCATAGCGCGCATGGTGCCTGTAGGAGCCCCGCGGTGATTGTACGCTCCCCAAGCCAACAATCCGGTAACGTCTCCAAGTGAACTTGCTGTCTCAAACTCGTGCTTCTTTCGGGTGGAATTGCCGTTCAACAAAACACCAAGCTCCTTTAACTCTACATCAATGGAACGGGCTGCTGATAAATCCTCAAGACTTGCACCCGGCGTGTTTCTCAGTCCAGCTCGTAATTTATTCAGCACTTCTGTAAGCTCTGAATACATTGAGTTTACCTGGTTCGAACGTGCCATGAGTGCATCTACACTTTGATTGAACTCCATGTCTATGCCTTCGTAATTATACAAGTGATTCACCTTGAATTCGTGCCTAGACACTAAAGTTTCCAGCGTTCCGTTCGTAGATCTGCTAAGACTCATATAATACGTTCCTGGCAGAACGAATGTAGTACCATAGGCTTCAGTAATAGGTTCGCCATTTGTGCGGATCGAAGCTTTACTGCTCATGCGGCCGTCCCAAGTGTGGCGGGAAATACCTTTGCTGTCCGCTTTTGTAAATCGGGTAACGGGGTTGCCTAACGAATCCGAGACTTCAAAAATTAAATAGGGTTTCTCTTCCCAATCTTCTTGCTGTAACTGCTCTAAACTCGGGTAGTGTGGCAATTCCTCATTTGCTTCTGACCGACCGTTTTTAACGCGACTAGCTCCTTCTGCTAAATACCATTCGAAAGTTGTTCCAACTTCAGGGTTTTTTGCCTTGTACAGTTGCGCGCCTTTGTAGGCCGTGCCTCCAATACTGGCGCGACGGAATAAAAGACCTGGTTTCGTTGTAAAGAACGCTGATTCTTGTTCGAGTATATATTCGAGCTCACGAAGTGGACTGTAGTTGTCCAAAACGTAAAAACCACGTCCGAAGGTCCCTAGAACCAAATCGTTTTCACGCTCTTGTATCGCAATATCGCGCACTGCGATTGTGGGCAGTCCGCTTTTGAGTGCCGCCCAATTAGTACCGCCATCTAGAGTGAAGAATACACCGAATTCCGTTCCTACGAATAGTAAGTTCGGGTTGATATGGTCTTCAGCGATGCTGTACACGCTGCCGCGCTCCGGCAAATCTTTTGCAATGTCGTCCCAGCTTTTTCCGCCGTCTGTACTCTTGAAAAGGTAGGGTTTGAAATCACCATTTTTATGATTGTTAAACGCTGCATAAATCACTTTTTTGTCGTGTTGTGAAGGCATGAGGTCCTGAACATAAACTAATGGTAAATTCAGCGATCCAACTTGCGTTTTTGGTAAGCCTGTGATTGTTTTTATGCTACTCCAGCTTTTTCCATCGTCTTCAGATTTCCAAACGAGACCGTCGTCCGTTCCTACCCAAAGGTGCTCCGCGTCTATAGGGCTTTCACGGAGTGTCACAATGTTACCGTAAATGGAAGTGCTTTTGTGTAACGCAATGGCTTCTGGTCCCCAGTAGCGTTCCATGATGGGCAATGTATTGCGGTCCAATTGTCTACTGAGATCACCGCTTATAGTCGTCCAGCTATCGCCCCTATCGGTGCTTTTGAACACTTTATTCGCCGCGAAGTACAAGGTTTTTTTCTGATGTTTACTCGCAACCAGCGGTGCATCCCAATTCCAGCGGTACGGTGCTTCCTTGTAACGCGGTTGCGGCTGAATAGGCGTTTTCTCACCGGTCTGTTTATTAAAGCGAACCAACCAGCCATACTGCGCTTGAGCATAAACGATATTTCCATCGTCAGGATCCGTAGCGCTTTCAAATCCATCGCCACCGTTGGTAACGAACCAGTCACTATTGATAATGCCTCGTTGGTTNATCGTTTGCGATGGGCCTCCCAAACTATTATTGTCTTGAGTTCCTCCGTAGATGTTGTAAAAAGGCCAATCATTATCTACAGCCACGCGATAAAATTGAATCGTCGGTAAGTTCGCTTTCCAATTCCAGCTCGACATACCGTCCCAAGTTTCATAAAGTCCACCATCGGTGCCAATGTACATGTGGTCAGTGTTTGCTGGATCAATCCACAGGCAGTGGTTATCCACGTGCTTGAAGCGTTTTGGTATGTTATTGAAGGTCTTGCCGCCATCAGTACTAACATGTGCATACGTATCCATGCTGTAAACGGTGTTTACNTCGGTCGGGTGACAAACAAACTCAACGTAGTAGTTACCCGATGTTTCATGCCCAGAACGCTTGGTCCAGCTTTCACCGCGATCGCTAGAGGCAAAGGTTCCGTGACCTTCAACTGTGGCATAAAGTACATCTGGATTTGCAGGCGAAATGTCCATGCCAATTCTTCCGACATCGCCTCCCGGGAATCCATTACTTACTTTGTTCCAATGGGCCCCTCCGTCAGTGCTTTTGTACATCGCACTGTTCGGCCCACCGCTGAGGTGCGTGTAAACGTGTCTTCTGCGCTGGTGTGCTGTAGCATAAAGTGTTTGCGGATCACGCGGATCTATGTGTATTTCGTTGAAACCAGTATGTTCGTCTACAAATAAAATGCGTGTCCAAGTTTGACCACCATTTTGTGATTCATAAATACCCCGTTCTCCGCCAGAAGACCAAAGGGGCCCATAAGCTGCTGTATAAATGTGATTTCCATCGGTTGGGTCGATAGCGATCATTCCGATGTGTTCGCTAGATTCTAAACCACTTTTAGTCCAGCTTTTACCTGCATCACGACTGACATAAAGTCCATCGCCGTAAGCGACTGAACGCTGGTTGTTATTCTCACCAGTTCCGACCCAGATCACATTAGAATTGTTTGGGTCGATGGCTATACATCCAGTGCTGTAACTNCCCTGGTTNTCGAAAATGGGCTCGAAAGTGGTTCCGTTGTTTGTTGTTTTCCATACGCCTGAGGAAGCCAATGCTAGGTACATCGTCCCCGGGTTTTGAGCGTCTACCGCTAAATCCGCGATTCGCCCAGAGGTGGTCGCTGGTCCAACATTGCGAAATTTAAATGCGCTCAGGCTCGTTTTCGCCCATAAAGGCTGATCTTCCTTGCTTTTGCGCTGCGCATGTGCAGGCAGCGTGAATAGAATTGCAAATAAAAAGACTACTGCTGACGTGAAATAACGAAATGAATAGCTCATTCGATGATGTATTTAAATGAATTTGGCCACATTAGGTGTGGTCTCTGCAAATTACGTTAAAAGATGTAAAATGCCTCAGAATTTCCAGGTGGAACCAATGGAAAGTATCGAGCGCTGCGTTGTTATAGCTAGAGCCTCGGTGTAGGCCGCGCTGAATGGGAAATATTGAGTGGATTGGCGGAATTGGCTCCAGCTCATAAAGAAGGTGTTGCCTTCGCTTTGTAGGGAGATGCCTAAACTGCGCCGCCACCGTGCGTCACGACCGGCTTGAAAGGCGTTTGTGTAGCCACTTCCAGCGCGCAAGCTTACGGGGCCTAAGCGCAACTCAGTACCAACGGCTAAAGTGTGCTGGTCGTCCAATTCGTTATTTATGACGGAGTTTAGAAAACGCTCTTCTTTACTCAAAGCTGCAGCAAACCTGTGCGGTATGAAAGTGTGACTGAGAGTGATTAGACCTAATCGGCCACCGACCAATGTGAGCCCTGACTTAATTTTTGGGGCAGTCATCATGCTCCATTGGTAGAGTAATCCATATCCTTCTGCTTTGGAAATGATTTGGCTCACAGAAGAACGTTTCGCAATCATTTCGGTATCCCAATTTTGAGTAAAACTATAGACTTGAGGAAGGTCGACGGCCAGGCCAAAGCGGAGTGCTTGAGTAGGACGGTAAAGAATTCCTGCATTTGCTGAAATTCCCATTCCGCTATTGTCCCAATAGTCCAAAACATCGAAAGAAGTGAGGTCCGTTGTTTCGGTATAATTCTCTTCGTGTGCTACTGTTACTTTTTCATACGAATGCACAATTTTGACGGAGGCACCGTAATAAAGTTGTTTGTTTGCCGCCGCCCCAAAACCTAAAGTCCATTGATTTTTCATNCCTGTTCGGTGAAGGTCGTGAACGAAATCTGTATTGTTTAGATTGGCGGTGCTGTAATATTCACCTGTGGTGTCGTTGCGGTCCGATGCATAGCTCTGGTACAACATATCTTCATACGGTCCTACANAAGGTAAATCATCAGGAACGTAATAGTTGCTGTTTTCTAACCATTGCTGTTGAATGCTTCCGCCACCATTCTGCGTGTAGTTTAAATTTTGACGGAATAAGTCGTCTGAATTATAGGTAAAGAATACATTCCACCCAGTTTCAGGTTCCGTGCCAATATATCCTAGGTTGGCTAGGTTCAAGGTGAATGCATTTCCGGTTGGGAATTGATTACTGTTTTTGAATGTAGTGGTACTGTAGATAGAAAGATCGCTTCCAAAGGCAGCCTGGCGGTAAAGGCCAGCGCCAGCTGGATTTTCGGCAAGCGCCGTAAAGGATCCACTCATTGCTGTCATTGCACCAGAGAGACCGTTGTAACGAGCATCACCCCACAGTACGGGTTGGTTGAGTTCAGCGACATAGTCAACACTTTGTCCACTTCCTTNAACCCAAATCAAAAAAAGCACTGCCAGTACTCGAGTTTTTTTCATCGTCTCCTTGAACCGCTAGAGTTAGAGGTAGAGCCGCTTCGCGTAGGAGCAGATGGTGTGTAAGAGTTAGAACCTCGTGATGCAGGTGCACTGTTGCTTCGNTAACTTCCACTCCGCTCAAAGTTTGATCTAGTATTCGGTTGTGAATAATTCNTTTCGTTACGAACGGTGCGCGTTGGTTTTACCGCTTCGCTAGGTCGGCTGTTGCCNCGAGGGNTCGTGGCCGNAGAATTACGCAAAGATTTTTGTGCCGTTTCAACGAGAGGCTGCGCCCAGCCGCGAGAAGTGGAAACAGGCGAAGTTCCTGTTTCTTGAATTTCATGATTTCTCCAGTCGTTCGAGTAGTAGTCCGTTCGGCCATTCGCGCTGCCTTGTCCTCCGCTTCTGCGGTATTTGTTAGGACGTCGGCCTCCATAATTAATACCTGTTCGGGTAGNTTCGTTCGAAGAAGATGCTGTCGTGTTTCCAAAATTAGTTACCCCGTTCCATGCATTGTATCCATAATTGTATGGATAATATCCGTAGGGATTATAGCCCATTGTCCAGCCATTATTCCATCCAGCTGGGCCAAAGTTATAAGGTGCAAATCCGCCCATACCCATGCCGTTGTTCCAACCGTATGGATCGTAACCAATCCCATTGTAGCCGTANNGATGACCGCCCATTGAGTTCCAGGAGTTAAATCCTATGCCGTTGTTCCATNGCGGGTAGTAAAAGGTTCCGAAACCTGGCGTCCAGTAGCTTCTGCCGTTATTCCACCAATTATTATTGCTGCCCTGAAGCGGTGCCGAAACGAAGGGTTGTTCTCCCTCCCAGATGAGCGCGAAATCTTCATCCATGTAGGGTTCATTGTCCATGCTGCCCATTGCTTTTGCGTTGGCAAAACGAGGTGCTGGCAACGTAGGATTATAGTAGTTCTCGTCCTCGTAATAATTCTCAGTCAAACTAACAGAACTCCCGCATGATGATAACATGAGGGAAGAAATGAATAGTAGTAGTANNGGCTTCTTCATAACTTCTGTAGATTTGCGTTCACAAATACAAGGTACAAAAGTTATACCAAGATCAATTACATGGCAAAACATCTCACAACCCGCGAGGCAGATTATTCGAAATGGTACAATGAGTTAGTGGTCAAAGCAGATTTGGCTCAAAATTCAGGAGTACGCGGCTCCATGGTTATTAAGCCATACGGGTTTGCGATCTGGGAACGTATTCAAGCGGATCTCGATAGACGATTTAAGGAAACTGGCCACATGAATGCCTATTTCCCGCTATTCATCCCGAAATCTTACTTTTCGAAAGAGGCATCGCACGTGGATGGATTCGCTAAGGAATGTGCGGTGGTCACACACTACCGTTTAATGGACGACCCCAATGGTGGAGGTGTTGTGGTGGATCCTTCTGCAAAATTAGAAGAAGAGTTGATTGTTCGTCCAACCTCTGAGACCATTATCTGGGATACCTACAAGGATTGGATCCAGAGCTACCGTGATTTGCCGATACTTGTGAATCAATGGGCGAATGTGGTGCGTTGGGAAATGCGTACACGCTTATTCTTAAGAACGGCAGAGTTTTTATGGCAAGAGGGCCATACCGCACATGCCACAAAACAAGAGGCGATCGCAGAGGCAGAAACCATGCTTGATGTTTACACAGATTTTGTGCAAGACGTAATGGCTATTCCAGTTTTACGCGGTTTGAAAACCGAAGGTGAACGTTTTGCAGGCGCACTCGAGACCTACTGTATCGAAGCATTGATGCAGGATGGTAAGGCACTGCAGGCAGGTACATCTCATTTTTTAGGTCAAAATTTTGCCAAAGCATTTGAGGTGAAATTTCAGAATAAAGAAGGCAAACAAGAATACGTTTGGGCAACTTCATGGGGCGTGAGTACGCGATTGATGGGCGCCCTTATTATGACGCATAGCGACGATAATGGATTGGTTTTACCGCCAAAATTAGCTCCTTACCAGGTAGTCATTGTTCCGATATATAAAGGTCAAGAGCAATTGGATGCCATTAGTGAAGTGGCTGAAGACTTAATGGGGCAGTTGCGTGCTCAGGGTGTTACTGTAAAATACGACAACCGTGATACCCATAAGCCGGGCTGGAAATTTAACCAATACGAGCTCCAAGGAATTCCATTGCGTATTGCTATCGGTCCTAAGGATCTTGAGAAGGGTAGTGTGGAATTGGCGCGCCGAGACACGTTGACAAAGCAGTTTGTAGATCAAACAGAGGTGTCGACGAAGGTACCGGAGTTGTTGGATGAAATTCAAAGTTCGTTGTTTCAAAAAGCGCTTGACTTCAGAGAAGTGCACTCTCAAGAAGCCAATTCTTGGGAAGAATTTGAGACGTTAATGAAAGGAAATCCAGGATTTGTTTATGCGCACTGGGACGGAACAACTGAAACGGAGAATAAGATTAAAGAATTAACGAAGGCTACCATACGTTGTATTCCATTGGATGCTAAGGAGGAAGATGGGGTTTGTGTGCTCACGGGAAAACCAAGCAAGCAGCGTGTAGTCTTTGCTAAGGCCTATTAATAGGAGGTACGTTTGGGTCTAAATTATTTTGGAATTTTTGTTTGAATGTGTTGCGAATTTAAAAAACGTTGTTACATTTGCACTCCCCTAGCAAAATAGGGGTGCGTACTAGAATAATATAGGCCCCTTCGTCTATCGGTTAGGACGCCAGGTTTTCATCCTGGAAAGAAGAGTTCGATTCTCTTAGGGGTCACAACTATTTAAGAATAAAAGACATGGCAAACCATAAGTCTGCTTTAAAAAGAATTCGTCAGACAGCCAAAAAGGCTGCACATAATCGTTACTATCACAAAACGACACGTAACGCTGTGCGTAAACTTCGCGGATCTACTGACGCCACGGAGGCTGCAGAAATGCTCCCACGCGTTACTTCTATGCTTGATCGCTTGGCAAAGCGCAACATCATTCACAAGAAGAAAGCGTCTAACTTGAAGTCAAGCTTAGCTAAGCACGTCGCTGCGCTATAGGCTTTTCTTAACCGTGTAAAGATTCAGTGAGCCCGCTTCCGTAAGGAAGCGGGTTTTTTGTTTTACAGCTCCTCTGACTCCATCGTACTTTCATTCCGACTGCCTCACAAAGTATCTAGGACGAGTAAGGTCTGTTGAAGTGATATAACACCTCTGTCTCTTCAATGATGGCTATTACCAGCGCTGTCTTTTCGCTACCTGCACTAATAGTTGGTGTACAAGGAGTAGGGACAAAAAAATCCCCGCCGGAGGCGGGGATTAGAAGTGGTCGTTGATACGGTATTTTAATCGGCGTATAGTTCATCGATTTTTGCTTCGTATTTCGCTAGAATCGGTTTGCGTTTCACCTTGAATGTTGGGGTTAAACAACCATTGTCGACGGTAAATTCGTCTGTGTCAATGATTATTTTTTTCACTTGTTCCCATTTGCCAAACCCAGCATTAGCACGTTCGACATCTTGCCAAACACGGTCGCGGACTTGTTGATTAACAGCCATCTCTTCAATGGTTGTATATGTGATGTCATGGCGCGAACACCATTCCTTGACACCGGGCTCATTTAAGATACAGATCGCAGATGGGAATTTGCGCCCTGAACCAATGACCATACTCTGTTCAATCAAATGCGATGCCTTTAGTTCATTCTCGATTAACTGCGGAGCCACATATTTACCTCCAGAAGTCTTAAACATCTCTTTCTTACGGTCCGTGATGCGGATAAAGCCATCTTCTATTACGCCAATATCACCAGTGTGGAACCATTCGCCGGTCATTACCTCTGCAGTGAGTTCCGGCTGCTTATAGTACCCCATCATGATGTTGGGTCCTTTTGCAAGAATTTCGCCGTCCTCTGCAATTTTAGCTTCAACACCATCAATCACTTTACCAACCGCGCCAATGCGAAGCATGCCAGGTTCAGCCGTAGTATTAACAGAAATCACTGGAGACGTTTCCGTAAGACCGTAACCTTCGAGAATGGGTACACCGATTCCATTGAAGAATCGTGCCAATCGCGGTTGCAATGCTGCCGATCCCGAAGCAACAGCTTTGATCTCAGTCATCCCGAGGGCGGCGCGAACCTTACTGAATACCAGCTTGTCCGCAATGCCTAATTTCCACTGATAGAATCCGCCATTTGCTTGTTCTGGTTCCCATTGTAAAGCAAGGCTAACGGCCCACTCAAAGATTTTTGTTTTCAGCCCGCCTGCACTGGTGCCATTAGCAACAATACCGTCAAAGAATTTCTCTAACAGACGAGGGACAGCAGTGAAAATAGTTGGCTGGCAGTAATTTAGATCGGCTTTAATGGTTTCAATAGACTCAGCAAAGTAGATGCTGGCGCCATTGTACATGTATAAGTATTGTATGAACCGCTCAAAGCTATGACAGACGGGTAGGAAGCTTAATGTCTTCGCTTCGCCTTTAATAAGTCCTGGGATACGCGGTGTAGCCGCAATGACATTGCTTACCACATTTTTGTGGCTCAACATAACCCCTTTTGGCAACCCTGTTGTTCCTGAGGTGTAAATGATAGTAGCAAGATCTTCAGGGTTCACAGCGTCACGCGCTTTTTCAACCTCAGCTTGACGTGTTTGATCTGCACCTAGCTCCAACACTTCTGACCAGTGGTTTTTACCCTCGTAGCGTTCAAAAGTATAGACCTTGTTCATGTGCTCACATTTGTCGATAACTGCAGAGACTTTGTCGTAAAGCTCATCGTTGGAGACAAAACAGTAAATACTCTCANTATGATTGAAGATGTACTCGTAATCTGCCTCNGTCATAGTAGGATAGATNGGTACATCNACAGCGCCAATTTGTAAAAGCGCNTGGTCCATAATGTTCCATTCGCAACGGTTNTTGTGCGAAATCAGAGCAACTTTGTCNCCNTGTTTAACACCNAGTTCGAGCAGCGCNCGACTTGCTTGGTCTACNGCTTCGATGAATTCTTTTGTACTNTAGGCTTTCCATTCTCCACCGACCTTCGAGGTCATCATNAGTTTCATTGGNATGTGTTCCAATTGGTAATGNGGNATGTCAAATAATCTAGTGGGTTGTTTCATGTTTTTGTGCTCTTGGTAAATGTGTGTTTTGCNNANNTNCAATATAGCAAAAATGTACTATCGACCTTTANTTGAATTGCGATCATATAGTACCTCACCTCCAACGATAGTTTTGACTACGTGCGTATTTTTTCGCAGTGTAGGGGAGTGGTTCCAGAGATTCGTGTTCAAGATGGTGAAATTGGCTTGTTGACCCAAGGCAATACTTCCGTAGGTCTCTTCGCCAAAAGCACTGTATGCGGCGCCCGAAGTCATCGCATAAATTGCCATTCCGGGGCTTACGGTTTGGTCAGGTAAAAAGCCGCCAGCAGGCCAATGATTCTTATCCTGGCGTGTAGTAGCAGCGAAGAAAGTGGCCAATGGGTCAATGTGTTCGATCGGAAAATCGGTACCGAAAGCTACTCTTTCATTAGAAGCATTAAAAATTCGTCTGTAGCTATATGCGTGCTGAACACGATGTGATCCTAAACGGTCCTCCACCCAATACATGTCGCTTGTCGCGTGGGTCGGCTGAACGGAAGCGATAATGTTCGGATGGGTATAGAATACGCTATCCTCTGGGGTCATGATTTGAGCGTGTTCCACCCTAAATCTAAGATCCGCTATGGTGTCCAATTCGTTAAAACATTCCAATAAAACGTGGTGTGCGCTATCCCCAATGGCATGCACACAAAGTTGCCAGCCGTTCTCAACGCATCGCTCGCGCAAGTCATTGAGTTGTCCAGGGTTCAGAAGTGGTAGACCGTAATGATCCGGCAAGTCGTGGTACGGGTCGCGCAGTAAAGCGCCTCGCGAACCTAAGGCGCCATCGAGATAAGCTTTGACGCTTTTTACTCTGAGCAGCGGTTTTTCAATAGGACCGTTTGATTCGAAAAACACCAAGTCTTCTTCATTGTTGCTGATCATCGCATTTACAAAAAGATTGAATTGACCTTCCTCTTGCAATGAATCCAATAACAGGATTTGGTTGGTAGTGAGCCCTGCGTCAGTCATTGCAGTAAGTCCATATTTTACTAAACTATCTTGCGCTTGCAGCAAGGCTTCACGCCAATAGCTGTTGGTGAGTTTTGGTAAAGTGACTAAAGACGCTGCATTGTCTACAAGCACGCCGTTCTGAATTTGCCCGCCTTCAATGGCTGTGTTAGGCGAAATGGAAAAGGTGTCGAGCACTGCCTGATTTACCCAAGCTGCATGCCCGTCAATTCGGTTAAGGTAGATGAGTTTATCAGAAAATTTAGCGAGGTCCTGGGCCGTTGGGAAATTTTGTACTGTCCAGTCGTTTTGGTCCCAACCGTTGCCGATAATCCATCGTTTATTGGGATGCCGTGCGATGAAGGATTCAATACGATCTATACACTCTTGCACAGATGAGGCTCCAAAAAGATTAACGGTGCTGAAGGTGCGGGCATATCCGAAAAGATGCCCGTGCGCATCAATGAATCCTGGGTAGAGGTGCTGCCCCTCCAAGGACAGCGTCTTTTTCGCTCTCGGTAATTTCGCACCTCGACTGTGGTCTATTATCGAAACAATTTTAGCGTCCTTGATACCGATAGAATAATTAGGCTGTTCACTGTAACTTCCAAGTTTATCAGAGGGGGTGTGCAATTCGAAGTTCGTCAGTAATAGATCAAATTCCTCAGCTGGGGTACAATTGCTCAGTGTGAAGATGAAGAGAAGGTTATAAACAACAAATCGGATAAATGTGTGGGAAAGATTGCGCATAGAATACAAATGAGTTGGTACAAGAATACCTAAATTTGCTCAAATTCTTTTCAATAATGAACAGCACTGCCGTAGCCACTTTAGATCAGGCTCAAGAAATGGGCCTACGCCCCGAAGAGTTTGATAAAATCAAAGAGATTTTAGGACGCACACCNAACTACCTTGAACTTTCTGTTTATGGTGTAATGTGGAGTGAGCACTGTTCGTATAAGAACTCCATNGTTTGGTTGAAAAAACTNCCNAAAAAAGGCCCTCATATGCTTGTAGAAGCGGGAGAAGAAAATGCCGGTTTGGTAGATATAGGTGACGGATTAGCGTGTTGTTTTAAGATTGAATCACACAATCATCCCTCTGCTGTAGAGCCCTATCAAGGTGCGGCAACTGGGGTAGGCGGTATTAACCGTGATATATTTACTATGGGTGCACGCCCCATTGCGCAGCTGAATTCATTGCGATTCGGTAAGCCTACTGAGGACCGTACAAAATGGTTGGTTAAAGGGGTGAGTAAGGGAATCGGAGATTATGGAAATGCCTTCGGGATTCCCATTGTCGGTGGCGAAGTGTACTTTGACGAATGTTACCATCAAAACCCATTAGTGAATGCTTTCTCTGCAGGTATTGTGGAGGTAGGTAAGCAAATTTCTGCTACTTCTTCAGGCGTCGGCAATCCCGTGTTTATCGTAGGTTCGGCTACTGGGAAAGACGGTATTCACGGAGCTTCTTTTGCTTCAAAAGATCTCGATGAAGATTCGGCTGAAGACATTCCTTCTGTACAGGTTGGTGACCCGTTCCAAGAAAAATTGCTTCTAGAGGCTACTATGGAATTGGCAACTACGGATGCGGTAGTTGGGATGCAAGATATGGGAGCAGCAGGGATTACTTGTTCTTCTTGCGAAATGTCCGCAGCTGGAGAACACGGTATGGATATCTGGTTGGATAAAGTACCGCTTCGTCAAAATATGGAACCATGGGAAATCTTGTTGTCTGAATCGCAGGAACGCATGCTGATTGTCGTAGAAAAAGGTAAAGAGCAGAAAGTGCTTGATATCTTCGACAAATGGGATCTAGAGTGTGAAGAGATCGGGGTGGTTACAGAAGGAGGAACAGTAAATTACTACTGGGATGGCGAGCTAATGGGTACTGTCCCAGCAGAAAGTGCTGTTTTAGGTGGTGGCGCACCAGTTTACCACAGAGAGTGGACGGAGCCTGCGTACTATCAAGAATTCAAAAATTTTGACATAGCTGCTGTTCAGGAGCCTGCAGATTTGAAATCGGTTGCGACGAAAATGGTTGCGCTACCAAATATTGCTTCAAAGCGCTTCATTTATGAGCAGTACGATAGTATGGTTGGAACCCGCAACATGGGGACTAACGATCCTTCTGATGCGGGTATAGTAAACATAAAAGGCACGGATAAGGCCTTAGCAATGAGTGTGGACTGTAACAGTAGGTTTGTAAATGCAGATCCTGAAGTGGGATGTGCTATGGCCGTTTCTGAAGCAGCCAGAAATATTACCTGCTCGGGAGGAATTCCATCTGCAGTTACGAATTGTTTGAACTTTGGGAATCCATACAATCCAGAAGTATACTGGCAGTTTGTTGGTTCCATCAAAGGAATGAGTGCGGCTTGTGAAAAATTTGAAACTCCGGTAACGGGAGGGAACGTTAGTTTTTACAATCAAACTCAGATCGGAGATGCCATTGAGCCGGTATTCCCTACACCGACCATTGGTATGATTGGAGTGGTTGAGGATAAAAAGTTCATCACCACATTGAGCTACAAGTCAAAAGGCGATTTGATTTTCATGATTGGTGCCAACCGCGATGATATTTCTTCATCACAGTATTTGGTGAACATCCACGGCATATCGAACAGCTCGACTCCGCATTTTGACCTAGAGGAAGAGTACGCAAATCAAAAGCAAGTTCAGATGTTAATTCGTGAAGGCGTACTCAATAGTGCACACGATTTAAGTGAAGGTGGACTTTGGATTGGCCTATTAGAGAAAGGTTTCGCAAGTGGACTGGGCTTTGATATTACACTACCCGCAGAACATCGAAAAGATGCAGTACTCTTTGGGGAATCTGCTTCTAGAATACTCGTTACTGTGAGTGAGGAAAATAAAGATAAGTTTATCGACTTGATGATGCTGAACGGTTGTGACTTTGACTTATTGGGTCATGTTACAAAAGGAGGTGTGCGCGTCGATGACGAAGATTGGGGTCACGTTAATGATTACCAAGAAATTTACGATAATGCGCTTGGAACTGTATTGAGCGCGTAGATCGAATTGCAGGATTAAAAATTTGGACGGCCTTTACTAGAGTAGAGGCCGTTTTCTTTTACGTAGCGTCCTATGCGGTATTCCAGCCCAAAGGAAACTCCAGAGGTGAGCGTTGTGGCAGGAGATATGGGATAATAGATGCTGCCATATAAGGCCCATTTTGGATGTATGACGGATGAAAACCCTAAAGAAGGAGTCATTCCAAATGTATTCGAGCGTTGCTGGCTTATGCGCTCAGCAGTTTGAACGATACCAGCCCCAACACGGATTTCACTCGATAGCGGCTTTAAGTCAAATGCTTTTAGAAGACTAATGCTTCGCCAGTCGTTGTAGACATTCTCTTTCCAAACGCCTCCTCCGTCTGTCAGTCCCTGTACTTCAATATACGTGTTACGAGTTCCTTCGTAGGCTATTCGCGCAGTCACATAGGGAAATCCTCCACCCAGGCTGATGTAACTAAATCGATTGGGTGCCATTTCATTCGAGCCTTGACCATATATAGAAAAGGAGGCGCAGAAGAGAAATAGAACAAGTGCTGTTTTTCGCATTAACCTGTCATTCAGGGAGATGAATGAAGATCTATTTTTCAGTGCTCTATTAGGAGGTCAAGTAAGTAAACTTATTAACTATTGATAATATTTGACACAGGTGCGAAAGGTGTTTGCATGCGCTTCGATGATCGTTTTTATCTCAGGACTGTATCCACCGCCCATGTTGATGACCACAGGAACAGCATTTTGGTAACAACGTGAGATTACAGCAATATCACGGTCTTTACAGCCGTTAAGTGTGAGTCCCATGCGCCCGAGTTTATCGCTCTCTAGAACGTCTACACCGCTTTGAAAGAAAACCAATTCGGGATTTACTTTTTCAAAGAGCGCATCCAACGTTTCGTTCAATAAGCTGAGGTAGGTTTTGTCATTAATAAAATCGGGCAATGGAAGATCTAAATCACTGTGTTCCTTGTGGTAGGGATAGTTTTTTTCACCGTGCATTGAGAAGGTGAAAATGCGTGTGTCATCTGCAGCCATGGCAGCCGTCCCATTGCCTTGATGTACGTCAAGGTCGACAACTAAAATACGAGAAACACCACTGTGGTCTAGTGCGTGATGTGCTGCGAGCATGATGTCATTGAGCATACAAAAGCCCTCTCCACGATCGTAAAACGCGTGGTGGGTACCGCCTGCTATATTCAGCGAACAACCGTTTTCAATGGCGAATAATGTATTGTCGATGGTCCCTTGTCCTATAGTTCGCTCGCGCTCAATAAGCTGTGAACTCCAGGGAAAACCAATTTTTCTTTGCGCTTTGCCATCGATGCTTCCGTCCAATAAACTTTGAAAATAGTCTGGACAGTGTGTTCGTAGGATTTGTGTTTCTGAGGCAAGGTTTGGAGCGAAAAAGTTTTCTTGCGTTAAAGTGCCTTCATACAACAATTGCTGCGGCAATAGGCTGTATTTGGACATAGGAAACCTGTGGTTGTCCGGTAAATGATGATGGTAAATGGGCGCCCAGGCGACTTTAATCATGTTATTGCCGCAACACTGCCCCAGTACGTTTGTTCAATTGATCAACAATCCGTTGCACCGTTTTGTCTACTGCTTTATCGTTGAGCGTCTTGTTGGCATCTTGGAAAATCATACCAATAGCATAACTTTTCTTATCTGCTGGAAGTTTATCCCCTTCATATACGTCAAAAAGGAAAACATTGATTAAAAGACCTTTTCCTACCTGTAAAATACAATCCTGCAAATTCTGATACTGCTCAGAACGATCGACTAATAATGCTATGTCACGACGAACAGAAGGAAATTTCGGTAAATTATTGAACAGTGAAGCGCCACGTTGCAATACTAGATTTTTACATTGATCCCAATTGAGGCTCGCGTGAACAACAGCTCCTTTAATGTCAAAGTGTTTTAAAACTTTAGGATGTACCGAACCTAAACAGCCAATAGTAGTTTTTCCCGATTTAAAAACAACATACTCACCATACAGTGAATGTTGCCCAGTAGTAGAGGATACCGACAGCCCTAATCGCCCGAAAAGACTTTCAAGCAGGCCCTTCATCCAAAAATAATTGTTCGGCTGACTTCCGGAGTCCCAGTAATCTTCTCCCTGAGCGCCGGCGGCAAAAAGATCAAGCTGTGTGTTTTCATAATAGCCGTTTGATCCTTTTCCGTAGGTTTTTCCTCGCTCGAAGAATCTTAAGTTCGGCTGCTGTCTCTTTTGATTGAAACTTATCGATTGAAGTCCACCAAACAGAAGGTTGTTACGCATGACATTGAGGTCAAGGCTCAACGGATTGAGCATTTCAATGAGTGACGCAGACACTTCGGGTAGGAGTACGGTGTAGTCTGTTCCTTTAGCCAGGCTGTTGTTCATGATTTCGTAGAAGCCATTTCCTGTCAATTGATCCAGAACGCTACGCTCGATTTTTTCTGGTCGAGGGTCATGTGCTGCAACGCTAATTTGCATTTGATCCGGAACGGGAACTTCATTGAAACCATAGATACGCAGAAGTTCTTCTGCAATATCCACGTCACGAGTAACATCTACTCTGTAGGTAGGAACTAGGATATGCCACGTATCTTCTTGAACAGCCTTGATTTCAAAATCAAGCAATTCAAGAATTTGCGTCATTTTTTCCGCTGTCAATTCAACACCTATGAGCTTTAACACTTTTGTACGGCTGAACTCTAAAGCAACACGTTCAAAATATTCTTGACCTTTATGGTCTCGAGCACTGGCCGTACCTCCAGTTAATTCGCATAGCAAAGCAACGGCATAAGAGTGCGCATCAATGGTTGTGTTTGGATCAACGCCTCTTTCATAGCGGTAACTGGCATCCGAATTTATGGCATGGCGTTTTGCTGTTTTCCTAACGCTAACGCTGTCGAAATAGGCGCCTTCGAGGTAAATATTCTTTGTTTTCTTCGTCACGCCGCTATTAGCTCCGCCCATTACTCCTGCAATGCAAAGGGGTTTAGTAGCGTCTGCGATAATACAGTCTTGCTGGTCTAAGGTGCGCTCTGCTTCATCTAAAGTGACGAGCTTTTCTCCCTCTTTTGCTTTGCGAATGTTGACGGTCTTACCATCAATAGCGTCCGCATCAAAGGCGTGTAAGGGATGCCCAAAGGTGTGTAGTACAAAGTTGGTAATATCAACCGCATTATTTTTAGGCGTAAGACCAATAGCAATCAAATGCTCCTTCAACCAGTCGGGACTTTCTGTGATCGTGACGTTTGAAATAAAAGTACCGTTGTATGCAGGACAGCCATTCTCGTCTTCAATATTTAGAGCGATCGGGTTCGTTGCAGTTTCAGGCGTGGACCCATGCGGCACCTCTAATTTCGGTGCATCATATCCTTTTGTGATCATTGCAGCACGTAAGTCACGAGCTACACCAATGTGTCCCATCGCATCTGTTCGGTTAGGAGTTAAACCTATTTCAAATACGAAATCACTTTCCACGTTAAAAACCGAACTGCATGGTGTTCCGGGAATCAAAGCCGCATCGAGGACTAAGATTCCGTCATGTTCACTACCCAGCCCTAATTCATCTTCAGCGCAAATCATACCTAAGCTGACCTCGCCGCGGATTTTGCCTTTTTTGATTTTTAATTCATCACCACCAGGATACAATAGGCTGCCTACTGTGGCTACGGGGACTTTTTGCCCTGCAGCAACGTTGGGTGCACCGCAAACAATTTGTACGGCCTCTTTAGCTCCTATGTCTACGGTAGTAATTCGAAGTCTATCCGCATTAGGGTGCTGGACACAGGTAAGCACTTCTCCGACGACAACCCCTCTAAGTCCACCAGGAATGGTCTCTACCTCTTCCAAGCCTTCAACTTCTAGGCCGGTGTCAGTCAATAATTCAGAGACGAGCTCCGGGTTGAGATCTATAGGTAAATAACGCTTAAGCCAGCGGTACGAAATCTTCATTGGGTCAAAATTGATTGAATGTCAAAGTTACACTTTGCAAGACAATCGCAAAGGCTTATTTCGTCTGAATTAGAACAGGTTGAAAAGAATGAGTCCATAGATTCCAAACCGCAGAAATCGTACTAACGTAAGCGCTGCGAAATGCTTAAAGGGAAATTGGTTGAGTCCGCAGAGTTGACAAACGATAGGATAGGGTAACGGCGTAAGAGCGGCAAGGATGATTAGCAATCCTCCAAAAGCTCTTAATTGGTCTAAGGTGGATTTATGCCGCTCTAAAATTCGGTTTTTAATGATGGCTCGAGTGCGTAAAAATCGGCCTATGAAGTAGCTCGCGATTCCAGCGCTGTAACTTAAGGAGGCTAGGAAAAATAACATCCATCTTGGTTTCAGTGTTTCATCGGCCCAAACGATGAGGAGTTCAGGAGTAATGATTCCGAAACTCACTTCACTTGCAAAAAACAGCCCCAACAATACAGGGGTGTTCCATGTGAGTGTTATCCATTTGGCAGCGGAATCTATATCCACGATCCAGGTGTCGAAAGCATAGAATACACCTAGGACTGCTCCAATGGACCCCAAAAATTTCAGAAGGTTTCGTCGCATAAAGGCATAACCGCCTGACCGCTGAAGCAGCCTGTGGTATCCTTTCAAAATGGTGGGTATGCGCTGTTGCATGGGGTTATGATATTCTATTCCAACCCCATTGGTCTTTAAAAAGTTCGATCCAGCGCGATTTTATGCTCTGGTGGTCAGAATGGATCAGTTGGGCATCGTCGCGCAATAATTGTTCCACAACCGCTTTGGTCCAATTCAATATCGGCCCGTCGTTTAATAAGGATGCCAATTTGAATTGAAGTTGCCCACTCTGGCGCGTTCCCATTAAATCTCCTGGACCTCTCAACTGCATATCAACTTCGGCAATTTCAAAACCGTCGCTGGTACGCACCATAGTTTCTAAGCGTGTTTTTGCATCTGAGGAAAGCTTGAAGGAGGATACTAGGATGCAGTAGCTTTCGTCGGATCCGCGCCCGACACGGCCGCGTAATTGGTGTAATTGGCTCAGGCCGAACCGTTCTGCATTTTCAATAACCATAACGGATGCATTGGGCACATTTACCCCAACTTCGATGACTGTAGTGGCGACCATGATGTTCGCTTTACCCTTTGCAAAGCGTTGCATTTCGCCTTCCTTCTCCGCCGCGGACATTCGCCCGTGTACCGCTGCAATCTGGTATTGTGGGCGAGGGAAATCACGCAACAACTGCTCATATCCAACTTCAAGATTTTTTAGGTCCAACTTTTCACTCTCTTCGATCAACGGAAAGACAACATAAACTTGTCTCCCGGCAGCTATTTCACGCTGCATGAAGCCGTTGAGTTTTAGACGATTTTTATCGAAAAGGTGTAGGGTTTTTACTGGCTTACGTCCCGGTGGCAATTCGTCAATACTACTAATATCGAGGTCTCCATAAACCGACATAGCAAGCGTACGCGGTATGGGCGTGGCCGTCATCACTAAAACGTGAGGAGGGTGTTCGTTCTTTTTCCAAAGTTTCGCCCGTTGGGCAACACCGAAGCGGTGTTGTTCGTCAATGACTGCTAGTCCAAGGTTGGCAAATTTTACGGTGGGCTCGATCAGGGCATGCGTTCCAATGAGGATTTGTAAACTTCCTTCTTTCAGCGCAGTGTGTATCTCAGCGCGACGGGCCGCCGGAGTGGAACCGGTCAATAATGCGACCGAAATACCTGCAGGATCGCAGAGTTCCTTTAGTCCGTTGTAGTGTTGTGTCGCTAAAATTTCAGTTGGAGCCATAAGCGCCGCTTGGTAACCATTGTCTATGGCTAGAAGCATGGCGAGTAAGGCGACTATGGTTTTTCCTGAGCCCACATCGCCCTGAACCAATCGATTCATTTGAGCACCAGTTCGGACATCCCCTCGAATTTCTTTCACGACACGTTTTTGAGCTTGAGTCAATTCAAATGGGAGGTGGTTATTGTAGAAATTGAGAAATACCTGACCAACTTCCTTAAATGCATAGCCTTTAATGGCTGTTTTTTGACGTAGTTTATTGCGCTGTTGGGTCAGTTGAAGAAAGAAGAACTCCTCAAATTTAATTCGCTTTTTTGCCGCCTCAAGATGCTGTACAGAAGGAGGGAAGTGAATCCAATTCAGCGCTTGGATTCTACTAATTAGTTGATGTTTTGTACGAAAAGCCTCAGAAAATGTTTCCTCAATTTGGTCCAAATCTTTTTTGAGTACCTCCTTCATCACCCGCGCAATACCCTTCGAGTTTAGGCCACGTTTGGTTAATTTTTCCGTGGTGGAATACACAGGCTCAACCGCAGAAACTTCAATTTCTGAGGGCGAATAGATTTCCGGGTGTGGCAAGCTCTTTTTACCGTTGAAGTCGTTGATTTTTCCATAAACAACGATGGGAGTATTCGGCTTCAGGCTTTTCTTGACCCACTTTGCACCTTTAAACCATATTAATTCGATGAAGCCTTTCCCGTCAGTAAATGTTGCGACTAAGCGTCGTTGCCGGGGAGCACCCAGTTCATCAATTTTTACGATTTGACCCTTGATCTGTACTTCGCCGCTGTGGGCGTGTAGTGAACCTATGGTATGGAATTGGCTCTTATCCACGTAACGAAAGGGATAATGCTCCATGAATTGCGCTATGGTCCGTATGCCGAACTCTTCTGTGAGAAGGGCCGCGCGGTCTGGACCAATTCCGGGTGCATAGACTATAGGGCTTTGGGTAGTGCTCATCGTTGTAAAAGTAAGTATCTTTTGCCCCACGAAAATGCAAAACCAAGGGACAAATATCTTTAGACTCGTTACGTTGCTCGCGGACAGCGCCTTATTGTTAGTGCTATTTGCGGTGATCGGCTATTGGCGTTTCGATGACTTACGCATCGCGAATCCGGAGTATTACAACTACTATTTGCAACTGTTAGTTTTAACAGTTGTCAGTTGGTATGCAGCTGGACGTTGGTCGGGAATTTTTAGCTATACGAGCGGTCTAGAGCAACGCAATGTGACGGCAAATGTGTTGCGTGCTGCTTTGGCCCAATTCGCCATATTGGCCATTATTGTCGTCGGTTTAAAAGGTTATTATTATAGTCGTGTTTTCCTCGCGACGTATTTCATATTACTGTATAGTCTTGCATGGCTCTACCGTCTACTCTTAGTGCACTATTTGAGAAATCAAATGGCCCGGGGCAAATGGCAAAGGACCTATGTTTTAGCCGGAACACATGCTACAGCAGAAGCCTTAGCGAAACTTACAGAATTGCGCCCAGAGTTGGGTTGGTCCTACCAGGGTACTTTTGACGGTAAAACGAAAACAGTTGATGAAGTCATCTGCGCGCATGCTCCGGGTACATCTGATTACGAAGCCGCTGCAAATTTTGCCTTAAACGCAGGTTTGCGCTTTCGGTTCCTACCAGATATGGGCCCAAATTATGCCGGCCAGATGTTTTTAGAAAACCTTGAAGGAATACCGCTTTTTTCACAACGTCGCGAGCCACTCTCTAACAGGACTAATGCCTTTATTAAACGCATGTTTGACGTCCTGGTTTCGCTCATCTTACTAATTGCAGTGGGGCTTTGGTTGTTTCCGTTGTTAGCGATTTTGCTTTCATTAACCGGAGCAGGTTCGCCCCTTTTTAGCCAGCGCAGAGAAGGGCTATCCGGAAAGCCTTTTACCGTCTTGAAATTTAAAAGCATGAACGACGAAGGCGAGAGTAATTTCTTGCAGCGCTATATGCGAAAAACGGGCTTAGATGAATTGCCTCAATTGTTCAATGTACTCTCAGGTCAAATGTCAATGGTCGGGCCGCGACCGCATACGGCAGGGGATGGGGCCAACTATGCTGCATCTGTGGCATCGTATAAGATTCGATATTGGGCGAAGCCGGGGCTTACCGGTTTGGCGCAAGCCCGTGGCTTGCGTGGTGGCGGTGCAGCAGCACGCCCAGGAATGCTCGAGGAGCGCATCAGAGCGGATGTCTACTACATTGAACATTGGTCACTAGTCTTAGATCTACGCATAGTCATAGAAACGGCCGTGCGCACGTTATTCGCACCGGCAACTTTACATTCAAAATAAAGATGAAATACCCCAATCTTCTTAATCGATTCCAAACCTACGTTCAAATAGATACGCAGAGCGATCCTCACAGTTCCTCTGTGCCGTCCACAGAAAAGCAGAAAAATTTAGCTCGGGTGCTCGTAAAAGAGTTAAAGGATATGGGTATTGTAGATGTGCACATGGACGATTTAGGATACGTTTACGCTACGGTACCTGCCTCGCCGGGTCATGAAAATGCGCCCGCAGTTTGTTTTTGTGCACATATGGATACTTCGCCGGAATATTCTGGGGCTGGAGTGGTTCCCACGTTGCATCAAGATTACGACGGGGGTGAGTTGAAACTCCCCATGGACAATATTGTCATTTCACCCAACGATTTCGGTGCCTTAAAGGAAATGAAAGGTCATACGATTGTTACATCAAACGGTGCGACATTGCTAGGTGCTGATAATAAAGCAGGTGTGGCAGAAATCATGACTGCTGTGGAGGTGCTGGTGAAATCGGATGTGCCGCACGCGACGATGAAGGTACTGTTTACACCGGATGAAGAAATTGGTCGTGGTGCCGACCATGTAGATTTGGAAAAATTAGGTGCCCTATTCGGGTATACCATGGACGGTGCGACCAAAGGCTCTATAGAAGACGAAACCTTCTCAGCAGATGGTGCCACTATTGTATTCCGAGGTGCAAACACGCATCCCGGTTTTGCATTTAAGAAAATGGGGAATGCGGTGAAAGCGGCAGGTGTGTTTTTAAGTCTTCTTCCGCGTCAAGAGTGGTCTCCAGAATCTACTAAAGGTGAAAAAGGATTTGTCCATCCGTATGAGATAACCGGCGGTGTTGAAGAAGTTCGTATCACTATGATACTTCGCAGTTTCGATGCCGCAGAGCTTGAAGATTATGCAGCACTTTTAAATGCATTGGCAAAGCAAGCGTCTAAGGCAGTGAAACGCACCTCCTATGAGATTGAAATTTCTGAGCAGTACAGAAATATGAAAGAAGTGTTGGACCAGCATCCCCAGGTAGTGGGTTATGCAGAGCGGGCTATTGAAGCCTGTGGCTTGCCGGTTCGCAAATCTAAAATTCGTGGGGGTACAGACGGCTCGAAACTCAGTTTTATGGGTTTGCCTTGTCCCAACGTCTTTGCTGGTGAGCATGCATTCCACAGTCCGTATGAATTTGTCAGCTTACAGGACATGGAAAGCGCCACCGATGTGATAGTTAAAATTTTAGAGCTTGTGGCTCTAGATCACGCATAAAAAAACCGCCGATAGGCGGTTTTTTTCTAAAGTTAGCCTCTCTTGGCGTATGCTTTGTTCAATGCATCTGCAAGTCTCACACCGCCCTGTGCCAATCGTAAATGAAGTAAGTCGCTGTGGTCATAAATGTAGCGGTACCCTAATTTTTCAGGATCATCGAATGCATAGCACTGATCCCTGAGGATGACACTTTCTTTCACCCAATCTTTAACGGTTGAATTCTTCCACGATTCGATATCAGCGGCTACCCGGGTAGACATCACCCAAACGCTGTACTCAGTGTAAGACATGCTCCAATAGTCAATCATCCCGCTATCCCATACGCGGTGAAGATTCGAGTTTTCCCAAAAGAACTTTACTTTAATCTTGTTTCCGCCCATATCCGTGCCATTTCCGCAATGGAGCGGTTGGTGTACATCACCTATCAAATGGGCCAACGTTTTCAGTGCAAATGCTTCATTAACGCTAAATTTCCCAGTTTCAATTTCACGCAAGAATTTCTCGATTCCTTCCCAAACATCACCGCCCTCAGGATGTACATGTCCATCCACGGCGTCTGCATTTGTGATGGTACAGTAGTGGAATGGCTTGAGGCTATCGTAGGCGTGGTCACTTTTAATAAAGTCCATCCAATTTGCTACCTGAGCGAGATCTTCGCCGCCCAATGTTTCCAAAATATGAGCACGTACATCAGGATTCAAATGATCCATTGCGATGTGTCCAATAATTCTATGCCCGGTTAATCCCCATGAAAACGCGGTTAATGAGCTTAATACAAGCGTTAGAGAAAGTAGTTTTTTCATTAAAGAGCAGATGAAGGTTTAAAGTAGCCTATGATACGATCGTATCGTAATCCCATGCCACGGTTGTACATAATTAGTGTATAATCGTTTTTAGTTTGCCAATGTGTACCTTCAGTAAGGACGGTACTAACACCTC
>NYXD01000020.1 GCA_002685435.1 Cryomorphaceae bacterium
CCCACCATAGGTCAACGAACCCTCACCCGCAACATCAGGCGATCCATACAAGGCAAAAGGCGTTTCGCGCGTTTCTGCTCTTATATAATCCTCGTAAGGCATCCAAACGAATGGGTTGCTCGAGCCAGAGGCATATGGATAACCCATACCCGTTGTACCCTCTTCTACAGCGAAGGTGGTGGCGCGGCCGCTCGCTTGAAGCGGGAAGAATAAGATATCGGGACAAACCGTATGGCTTTGTAAGTAATCCAATGCACCTTCCGCATGTAATCCTTGATTTGATAGAGCCAATGCGCCTGTATATGTACCTGAGGCCTTATATGCTGGTGTTGGTGGCATTTGAGTCTCAAAACCTAAACTGTAATCGCGCATAACTGATAAGGGCTGAGCGAATACGGGAAAGATATCTGCACTATGAAAGGTCGCATCAAAAAGAATACCGTCTGTGGTCGTGTTGTCCAGGGAGTCTATGGTAAATGGCTCTAGTGCCATGTAGAATTTCGACCGCTCGTATACGCCTCCATGAATGCGGGGATGATCGTAGTAAACAAACGAATTGTTTAGAGCTTGGAAAATAGGGTATTCGGGATGGTATTCTTTAGAGCTCTTGTTATCCGGTTGATCGATAAGCAGCTCTCCCTGTAAATCTTGTAAAACCGTCTGAACATTCACTAAAGCCGCCCGCTCCCCAGGCTTAGGATCAAATTCCTTTACTTTAAAGCGCATGGAATCAATCTGCGGCATATCTATTTTAAAGTAATCGTAGTCAAACGAATAGCCTTGTCCCCAGTAACTAAAGAGTCCTGCATTGATGCGACCGTCGAAATCAAAATCCATCCCTTCGTTCACCGTGATTCGACCACCGCGTGGATAGAGATTTACTTCTTGAGAATCACTGACCGCAATGCGCGAGATTCCTGCGATGTCCATTTGGTAATTCAATAAGCTGACCTGAGCATTGTTGCCTGTGGGAATACGAGATACGAATTGAATTACATCATAATCCCGCTTGCCTTCCCAATTCAATAAATATTCAAACAATCGGTCCGTCAAACTGATGGTCTGCGCATCTACATCAAAGGTTACAAATCCCTGAATGGCCATATGATAAAGGAAAAACTCACCTTCTTCAGGGGCCATGCGAAGCGCATATATCAATTCCTTCAGGGGCATATCCTCGTACCCATAAGCGTAGGCCGCATCTCTTAATTCACGCAGCGGGTGGTTTTTCTGTAGACCCGCTATTTCTTCCATACGTTGAACGCGGAAATATTGCTTACTCTCAAAAACAGCGGCTTGTTCGGAACCTAGATTGAGGTTTTTGAAGCTCAATACAGGAGTGCCTTGATTCCAGACCAATTGGTCCACACTCATATCCAAAGCATGATACGAATCTGTAAACGAAGCCAATCCTAAACCGGTTTCAAAACGAATCACGCGTACTTGACCCATACGAGGATCATAGCGCATTTCACAGTACGGATGGTAAATGCTATCCGCTCCTAAATGAGCAATAACTTCAACACGCTTGGAACTCAGTAAGCTGTCTTTAAACAAGAAACTCCGTCCTTTAAGTGTGAGTACGGTGTCCGATTTATACGTGAATTTTAGTGCGGCCAATGCACTGTCTGAAGCTGTTCCATAAAACTGGGCACCAGCAACCCCTAATCCTCCTTTAAAATGAACCTCAGGATATAGGTTTTCTAAAATATAGTCGTTGCTGTATGACGTGAATTTTGGAAAACGTGCATCCTTTAAGTTTACAGAAGAAACACGCTCTTCCAAGACACCTTGAAGTGGTTCTTCATAAAATTCAGAGGCAAAAAGTGTGACACTATCGGCTTTAAAATTTGACTGATTCACCTGTAAGGTCCATGACCCTAATATNGGCATACACTTCCTTTTCGAGCTGTCCCGCACGAGACCACATGATGGTACCGCCCTGCGCCTTCAGCAACCCTTTACGNGGGTAAAACACCGCATTCACACCCATTACCATAGTGCTATCGCCAGCATTTAAACCTACGATATCTACGAATTCCAGATCGAATTCTGGTTCGCCGTTAACAAACTGTAATGCCCATATACTTGCCGGTGCCTTCCAGACCAGGGCCCCAGGTTCCGAGAATTCATGTTTTACAAGATTGCGGTAAAATTGATTTTGATACGAACGAATCCTACTGGAGGGATTCTTTTTAGAGAAGCCGTAGAAATGCTTGATAAGTGCGCCAAAACGATCGTATTCTTCGTTTTCAGCTACGTAAATGAGGGAGCGTAAGAGNGGTTCCCACGTTTGAGCATCGTCTAATCGTTTACGCAAAAGTTGATTCGCATAGTCAAGCCAAAGGTCTTCTTGTTCGTAATCTACTGCTGCTAAAAAATTAGGNACCAAAGAGTCTTTAAAAACGCCGTCCAACTCTTTTGAGACCGTAATAAGTTCATCAAACTCTTCAGAAAAGGCGTCTAGAGAAGAAAAACGGGTCACTTTTTGTGCCTGAAGCCCAAAAGAAACAATCAATGCAAGAAGCAACCCAAATTTACGCATGCGCTATTTCACCATTTTAATACTGCGCCATTGTTCTCGGGCTTTCACTCCTTCAAAGTTCAGGCCTAAGGCTTCCGCTGCAGCACGCAGCGTAGACACATCATCTTCATAAAATCCGCTAAAGAAAATGCTTCCACCCGAACGCAAGGCCTTTACGTAGTGGGAAAGATCCGCCAATAGCACATTCAAGTTAATGTTTGCAAGGATGAGATCGTACGTGTCCTCTAAAACTTCTGAACCACCTAAAGCGGCTGACATAGGAACCCCGTTACGTTCTGCATTCTCCAGCGTATTGTCGATACACCAGGTATCTACATCGATCCCATGTACCGATTTTGCCCCACGCATTCCAGCCAANATACCTAGAATACCTGTGCCGCAACCCATGTCTAATACATCACNATTCTCANATGATGTTTCCAATAACCACTGAATCATCATGTGTGTCGTCTGGTGATGTCCCGTGCCGAAAGACATTTTCGGCTCAATCAACATAGGATATTCAAAACCGTTACGCTCCGCATGAAAAGGTGCTCGGATGTATACGCGACCATCGACTTCGATCGGGTCAAAATTTGTTTCCCACTCCGAATTCCAATTGACCTGCTCNATCTCTTGTTCTTTGACGGAAACGCTCACTCCATCCCATTTCAACCGATCTAGCGCTAAAGAAGCCGTA
Organism: Cryomorphaceae bacterium; assembly: GCA_002685435.1. The sequence continues at coordinate 3,225 of NYXD01000020.1, forward strand.
TACGCATCTTTTAAAATGTANGCGGCAAATCCCTCTTCCGTTTCAGAGAAGCTTTCAAAACCAACTTCACCGAGCTGGGCGATGAATAAATCACGGAATGGCTCTAAAGGGGAAACCGTAACGGCCAATTCAATATAAACAGGAGTGTCAGTTGTCATTAAGCCTTCGTTCTTGCTTCGATAATGGCCGTGAAATCCTCAGCATTGAGAGATGCGCCGCCGATCAAACCACCGTCAATGTCGGTTTTAGTGAACAATTCTGCTGCATTACCCGGCTTACATGATCCACCGTACAAAATGCTCACATCCTGTGCTGTTTCCGCATCAAAACGCTCCGTTAACCAAGCGCGGATTCCAGCGTGTACTTCCTGCGCCTGCTCCGGAGACGCCGTTTCACCTGTACCAATAGCCCAAACAGGCTCGTAAGCAAGAATAATATTGTCCATGTCATCACTTATGAATCCAGCAAGCCCTTCTTCGCATTGTTTCAAAATGACATCCATGTAGGCACCACTTTTACGCTCTTCAAGGGTTTCACCGATACAGTAAATGGCTGCCAATTCATTATTCAAGGCTTGCGAAATCTTCGTGTTACACGCTTCGTTCGTCTCGCCGAAGTATTCGCGACGCTCACTGTGTCCTAAAATAATTGCATCTATATCTAAAGAGGCAAGCATCGGCGCACTCCACTCGCCGGTATATGCGCCCGATTCCTTTTCGTGACAATTTTGCGCGGCAACAGCGATATATGGATTCTCAACTAAGGATTCTACGATGTCCGATAAATACAATGCGGGCGGCGTAATAATCACTCCAGTATCCCCCACTAGTTCTTCGGTAAGACTTTCTTTAAGAGCATCAACTAAAGCCATAGCTTCAGTATAGGTAGTGTTCATTTTCCAGTTTCCAGCAACGATTCTTCTTCTCATTTTATTTTTCAATTGATGTGTTTCTAAAAAAATTCTGCGCGTATACGCGGGTCTAATGCAGCGTACAATACATCCACTAGGGTTGTTAATACCACGAAAAGCGCAGCTATAACGAGAACGCAACCCATTGTGATGGGCAAATCTCGGGTATTTAAAGCTTCTACCAATAATTTACCCATACCATTCCAACCAAAAATAATTTCAACGAAAACGGCACCTGCCAACAGTGAGGCAAACCAACCACTTACAGTAGTAATAATTGGATTTGAAGCGATAGGCAAAAGATGCTTAAAAAATACAGTACGCTCCCGCAATCCTTTAGCCCGAGCTGTTCTAATAAAATCCATTGAACCCACTTGCAACAGGCTATTACGGGTCAATTGAAGGATTACACCCACCGGCCGAATACCTAAGGTCAAAGCGGGTAAAATGAGGTTTTTCAGATTGAGGTACCGTTCACCACTATAATCATCGACACTGTACAATGAACCCGTTAAATTCAATCCTGTCCAGGGTCCTAGCACGTACGCAAAAACCCAAGCGAAAAGTACTGCAGTAAAAAAAGAAGGAAGGCTCATCCCTAGAGAGCTGAATGTAATTAGGGCTTTATCCCAAAACGAATCTGGCCTGTAGGAGACCCAAGCACCAAGCGCCCCGCCGACAAACAATGCAAAACCAATGGCAGTAGCAGCGAGCAAGGCAGTATTCGGAAAAGTTTGAGCGATCAAACTACTCACCTTTTGTCCTCGGCGCTGAAAACTTTCGCCTAGATCTGGAGTTTTGAAAATGCCGTGCTCATCGTTTGGCCAGCCAACAGGACTGATGCGTTTGAGGTAGTTTACGTATTGCACTGTAATGGGTTTATCTAACCCGTATTTCGCGCGAACGGCAGCCAATGCCGCAGGGTCTTCTCGTTTGCCCAACATCATCTGCGCACTATCACCAGGAACAATGGTAAACAGAAAGAACACCAAAGTCGCTACACCCCAAAGTGTGAATAGCGCTTGACCTAGTTTTTGTAGTGCAAATCGGATCAATGTGGGCTGTCGTTGAAGTGGTACTTTTTATCCACCACACCTTCTTTAAGCACCACCCATCCTGGATTAGAACGAACCATGGTTTTTAATGTGGTCTCATCCGTAAAGGCGAAAGCCGTTGTATCCGTAAATCCAAAAGGGGAGAATTCCTCTGGCATAGATGCAGAAAGGACTAAATATGGAATTCCTTTTTCTTTTAGATGTTCTGCGGTTTTGAGAACTGGAGCCCAACCGCGTTCCTTCGTTTTTCGAACGTTGTACGCTACCAATAACCATACTTCATCTAATCCAAGAATACTGTCGGTCATTTCACCATAGTCATTCATTATACTGAAATCGTGAACGGGAGGTTCGTAGCCTTCTTTTACCTGAATGGTTTTCGAAAGTTCACTACGCATGTTCCAGTCTTTCTTCTCCCACCATTTCTCGTTGACGTACTGCGTAGAACTAATCTCTTGAAGCGTACCTTCAGCGTTTTCCATAGTGTAGATCACTTCAAACTGAGGCGGCTCTAAGCCTAATTCCTCGGCACTTTTCATCCCTTCAACAATACTATTTCCCTCAGCATACGCTCTAAAATCCATGACAGGAAGATGGTGTAAAACGTGGTAGGTCAAGCCTAAACAAAAAAGAGGAATAGCCGCCAATTTTATACCAACCAACCATTGCGGCCATCGATCAAAGAGCAGGTCTCTCCCCCACCATAAAACAAGAATTAATGCGGTGAGAATAACATCTTTGTAGAAACTTTCCCATGGCGTTAACGGAATCGCATCACCGAAACACCCGCAATCGGTCACCTGATTAAAATAAGCAGACCAAAAGGTGAGAAACGTAAAGAATCCAATCATTGCAGAAAGCAAGATTAGCGTCCAACGTTTATACAATCCCAAAATTAGTGCGGCACCTAAAAGCACCTCTGCAATAACTAACAGAACCGCAATGGAGAGCGCAAATGGCTCGAAAACGGGCAAATTCAAAACCTCCTCAGAGAAATATTCTTCCAGCTTAAAGCTGAATCCTACAGGGTCATTCATCTTAACTAATCCCGAGAAAACGAACAACGCACCTACGGCGAATTGGGAGAAAATGGTCAGGGCCTTCTTCATTGTATTTAGTCTTTTAATGCTTGGGCTTCCATGAATTTAATCAAGGCGAAGACACTGTAATTAATCATATCGAGGTAATTCGCTTCCAAACCTTCACTTACCAAAGTCTTCCCCTGATTATCCTCAATCTGCTTTACGCGCAACAATTTCTGCAAGATTAGATCTGTAAAACTGGAAATACGCATGTCACGCCATGCTTCGCCGTAGTCGTGATTCTTACGAAGCATGAGTGCTTTCGCCTCCTCTGCTTTCTCTAAATACGCGGAACTGGCCTGTTTCCAATCCATATCAGGCTGTTCTGCCACTCCGCGTTCAAGCTGAATAAGCCCCATTATACTGTAGTTCAGTATACCGATGAACTCGCCTTCAAGAGGATCATCGACTAATTGGGCACCTTTATCCTCAATACTACGGAGGCGCTGGGCTTTTATAAATATCTGGTCGGTCAACGACGGTAAACGCAAAATGCGCCACGCAGTGCCGTAATCTTTTCCTTTTTTCTCGAAGAGGCCGTGGCATTTACTTAGTACGGCATCGAATTGGTCAGCTGTATTCATTTGTTAGCTTTGCTATATCTAACGAAGATACAAAGAACAATGCCTGAGTTTCTGCTTCAATGTCAAGGGACAATTCACACCTTATCCACACCGTGGATCATGGGAATATTGAATAGTACCCCAGATTCCTTTTACGCGGGAAGCCGCTTAAATGCTCCTGAAGCGGTGGCTGAGCGGGCAAGAGCGATGCTCAACAGCGGTGCACGCATCATTGATATTGGCGGGTATTCCTCGCGCCCGGGCGCAGATGCAGTGACTCCTGAGGAGGAATGGAACCGATTAAAAGATGTCATTCCCGCCGTTTCTGAAGTACTTCAAGACTATCCGGGCCACTTTATTTCTGTAGATACCTTCCGTGCTGAAATTGCCGATAAGGCACTAAATGCTGGTGCGCATTGGATTAACGACATCAGTGGAGGTAACCTCGATCCAGAAATATATCATGTCGCTGCTGCCCACCGTTGCCCCTACATCATCATGCACATGCAAGGTAACCCCAGCACTATGCAACTCAATCCTACTTATACCCATGTCACTCAAGACATCATTGGCTTTTTCAGTGAAAAACTTCCCTTACTTCATGAAATGGGCCTTCACGATACCATCGTCGATGTAGGATTTGGTTTTGGAAAAACGCTCGAACAGAATTACCAGTTACTCAGAGAGCTCAACGCATTTCAACTTTTAGGCCGTCCTATTCTGACCGGGGTGAGCCGAAAAAGTATGATTTATAAAGCGCTCGAGATCAACCCAGAAGAGAGCCTTAATGGCACCACAGCCCTGCATATGGCCGCTTTATTAGGGGGCACCCAAATTCTCAGAGTACACGATGTAGCAGAAGCAGCGGAAACCATTAACTTGTTCAACCGCCTCATGCCCGATGGCGTGCAGCATTTATTACAACCATGGGAACGTTAAACTTCGGC
>NYXD01000021.1 GCA_002685435.1 Cryomorphaceae bacterium
ATAAGCCTTATCGCGCGTCGGGCGCACCGCTTTGAAAGGTCGGAGCATAACTAAATACTGTTGGTGGTTCTTGCAGTGAAATTACNNAATCANAAAAGAAAAGCCCCGCGGAATCCGCAGGGCTCNTCAAAAAGTTTTGAGNACTTCTTAAAGACTTGCAGCAAGCGAATCAATGTGGGCTGCTAATTCAGTCCCAATACGATCCTGTGCTTCACCAGTCGCAGCACCAATGTGGGGCGTTAAACTCACTTTCCCATTCATTAACACCTTCACTGCTGGCGTAGGTTCGTTTTTAAAGACATCTAGTCCTGCACCAGCTACTTTGCCACTCTCAAGCGCATCAAGCAATGCCTCTTCATTAATTACTCCGCCACGCGCAGCATTTAACAAAAACACGCCGTCCTTCATTTTCGCGATTTCAGCTGCGCCAATCAAATCGCCGCCCGGAACATGCAGCGAAATAAAATCCGATTGTGNCAACACGCCTTCCAAGCCTATATTTTTACACGTAAAACTCAATGATTGACCGTCAAAGAATTCCAATGCCACGTCAATGTTATCATTGTGCATATCAGAGAAAACGACCTCCATACCTGCACCTACAGCTAATTTAGCCAAGGCCTGACCGATACGACCGAATCCAACGATACCCAAAGTTCTGCCACGCAATTCCATACCACCCGCAAATGCCTTTTTCATGCTTGCGAATTTCGTGTCACCGTCTAAAGGCATGTTTCTNTTAGAGTCGTGCAGGAAACGCACCAGAGAACGCATATGACCCATGACCAATTCTGCAACCGAATCTGAAGAAGCTGCCGGCGTATTGAATACCTTCAAGCCTTTTTCACGAGCATACTCNACATCGATGTTATCCATACCAACGCCGCCGCGTCCGATTCCTTTTAATGAAGGACAGGCATCGATCAACTCCTTTCGTACAGTGGTGGCTGAACGGACCAAAACAACATCAATCTGATGTTCATTGATGTAAGACTCGAGTTGCTCTTGAGCTACTTTCACAGTTATTAATTCGTGTCCTGAAGCCTCTATAGCAGCTACACCTGAGGCCGAAATTCCGTCGTTTGCTAGTACTTTCATGCGTGTGTGTTTTCTAATTCTTTCATACAGTTGACTAATACCTGAACACTTTCCAAGCCCAATGCATTGTACATTGATGCTCGGTAACCACCAACATCGCGGTGACCGTTAATACCATTGATTTTCGCNGCTTTAACCAAATCATCGAATGCAGCTTTATGTGCTTCATCTTTCAATAAAAAACATGCATTCATAGTAGAACGGTCTTCAACGGCTGCAGTTCCAACGAAAAGTGGATTGCGATCAATTTCATTATATAACAGAGCGGCTTTAGCCTCATTGCGCNCTTCAATAGCTTCTACACCACCGTTTTCTTTCAACCAACGCAGNGTTAACATACTCACGTAGACAGAGAATACCGGCGGTGTATTGAACATACTTCCTTTATCAATGTGCGTTTGGTATTTNAACATCGTAGGGATGTAACGTCCAGATTTACCTAGCGCATCCTTTCGCACAATGACCATTGTTGCACCAGCAGGACCTAAATTCTTTTGCGCACCGGCGTAAATCAAATCGAATTTACTTACATCAATAGTTCNTGAGAAAATATCTGAACTCATATCACAAATGACTGGTGCCTTAGTCTCTGGAAACGACTTCATTTGTGTACCATAAATGGTATTGTTTGAAGTACAGTGNAAGTAATCCGCATCCGAGTTAATGGAATACCCTTTGGGAATAAAATTGTAATTCTTCTCCTTAGACGATGCGATAATAGTCGCACTTCCTAAACCGGCTGCTTCTTTGTGCGCTTTAAAGGCCCAAGCACCTGTATCTAAATATTCCGCAGTACCCGCTTCACTTAAAAAGTTAAACGCAACCATAGCAAATTGCAACGACGCCCCTCCTTGTAAAAAAACCACTTCATGTGTTTCTGGAACACTTAGCAGCTCCTTTACAAGAGCGACTGCCTCATCCATCACAGCTACGAAATTCTTACTGCGGTGTGAAATTTCAACTACTGATAGCCCAAGGTTATCAAAGTCTATTAGTGCTTGCGAAGCTTCTTCAAAAACTTGCCCGGGAAGGATACATGGTCCGGCGGAAAAATTATGCGTTTTCATAGTTTGCATTATTGTGAACGACAAAGTTACACGGATGAAAAAAGGCAACATTGACGAGTAGCGAAAAGTTTAGGTTATTTTTCACGGGTAATCAACAATTTCAACCCGTGNATTAATCCTGCTCAGAGTTCCTGTAATTCCAATCTCTAGTATGTAACTTTGGTCTGATAATCAAAGAACCAAATCCCACGAATATGTCGAATGGAATTTCACAAGTACCCACAGCCACCAATGAACCTATTTACGATTATGCGCCCGGAACNCCNGAGCGCGAAGCGTTACTAGCCGCCTATAAAGAGCAATACAACAGTACCGTAGACGTACCTATGTACATCGCCGGAAAAGAAGTGCGTACTGGTGACTTAGGCCAGCTCGCGCCACCACANGATCACCAACATAAATTAGGNGTCTTNCATAAAGGTGATGCNAGNCACGTNAGCGCAGCCATCGATGCGGCATTAGAAGCACGCAAGCAATGGGCAGATATGCCGTGGGAACACCGTGCTGCGATCTTCCTTAAAGCGGCAGAGTTGATCAGTACGAAATACCGCTACCGNCTGAATGCCGCTACTATGTTGGCNCAAGGGAAAAATTGTTTCCAGAGCGAGATTGACTCCGTATGTGAGTTGGTTGACTTCTTGCGGTACAATGTTGAATACATGACCCAGATCTACAGTGAACAGCCGGAAAGTTCAGTTGGCGTGTGGAACCGTTTGGAGTACCGCCCGTTAGAAGGTTTTGTATTTGCATTGACACCGTTCAACTTTACGGCCATTGCAGGAAATTTGCCGGCATCCGCAGCTTTAATGGGAAATACCGTGGTTTGGAAGCCCGCCAATTCTCAAATTTATTCTGCGAACGTGGTTATGGACATTTTCATGGAAGCTGGTCTTCCCGCAGGTGTAATCAACCTTGTATACGTTAGCGGACCGGTTGCAGGTGATGTTATCTTCAACCATAAAGAGTTTGCCGGGATACATTTTACAGGTTCGACCGGTGTATTCCAGAGCCTTTGGGGAACCATCGGTGCAAACATTAAAAAGTACCGTAGCTACCCTCGTATCGTAGGTGAGACAGGAGGAAAAGATTTTGTTGTTGCACATCCTTCAGCAAAAAGTAAAGAGGTCAGTACAGCGCTAGCGCGTGGGGCTTTCGAATTCCAAGGTCAGAAATGTTCGGCTGCATCACGTGCTTACATTCCTGAGAGTATGTGGCCTGCAGTAAAAGAAGAATTGGTTGCGGATATCGCTACATTTAAAATGGGTACACCTGAAGATATGGGCAACTTCATCAATGCTGTTATTGATGAAAAAGCATTTGACAAAATTGCTTCATACATCGAATACGTGAAAGAACAAAGCGATGCGGAAATCATCGCGGGAGGTGGATACGACAAGAGCAAAGGTTACTTTATTGAGCCTACCGTTGTGGTAACGTCAAACCCTAAGTTCCGGACCATGGTGGAAGAGATCTTTGGCCCAGTATTGACCATATATGTTTATGCGGATGCCGATTGGGATGCTATGCTGGAATTAGTAGACAGNACCTCTGACTATGCCTTAACGGGTTCTATTTTCTCTGGCGATCGTTACAAAGCCATTGAAGCAGCGAAAGCATTAGAGAATGCAGCCGGTAATTTCTACATCAACGACAAACCTACTGGTGCAGTTGTAGGCCAGCAGCCTTTTGGAGGTGCACGTGGATCGGGAACGAACGATAAAGCAGGATCTTACCTGAACCTATTGCGTTGGGTAAATGCACGCACGATCAAAGAGACGTTGGTTCCACCAACGGACTACCGCTACCCATTCTTGGGCTAAGCGAAAAATTTTGAATTGCATGAAAAAGGCGCCCNCTGNNCGCCTTTTTTTATCCTCTAAATTGATTGATTTCNCTTTTCGGTAGATAGACGACTTTTTTCGTTTCGAAAAATTCCGAAGTAAAAAAATTCGAAAGGCTGGAGATCCGCGCCTTCATGGTGCCGAGCTCCTCTGCAAGGTCACCGCCCTTCAAATACAGTAAACCATTGANCCTTTCTGGATCGAGGTTCTTTTGCGATATTTTTCNTTTGATCCAAGGAACAAAGCGTTGCATCTGAGTGACGGCGCGTGAAACCACAAAGTCATAAGGCCCCTTAAATTCTTCCGCGCGTCCGTGATCTGCACGAACATTTTCCAGGCCTAAAGCTTCGGCGACAGCCAAAACCACTTTGATTTTTTTTCCAATGGAGTCCACGAGATGGAATTGCGTCTCTGGAAAAAGAATGGCGAGCGGTATACCGGGAAAACCTCCACCAGTGCCGACATCAAGCACCTTTTGACCGGGCTTGAAGGAATATGTTTTTGCAATGCCTAAAGAGTGTAAGACATGTTTCTCGTAGAAAGACTCCATGTCCTTACGAGAAATGACGTTAATCTTGGCGTTCCATTCCGTGTATAAGTCGTGGAGTGCTGCGAATTGGTCCCGCTGGCGCTCTGTCAAATCCGGAAAATGTGAATAGATGAGTTCTACTGTTTGCATGGGTCAAAGATAGCGCGGGTGCCGTACTTTTGCGTACAATGAAATTTACTTTAGAACATAACGACCCAAAGAGTGCTGCGCGNGCCGGAACCATTACCACGGATCACGGTACCATACAGACGCCTATATTTATGCCNGTTGGCACTGCCGGTACAGTTAAAGGGGTGCACACTAAAGACTTACGNGAAGATACTAAGGCTCAAATCATCTTGGGAAACACCTACCACCTGTTTTTACGTCCGGGTACGGAAATTTTAAAAGCGGCAGGCGGGTTGCATAAATTCAACGGATGGGACCGCCCCATTCTCACGGATAGCGGTGGTTACCAGGTTTACAGCCTAGCGAATCAGCGCAAAATCACCGAAGAGGGTGCTACTTTTGCGAGCCATATCGATGGCACTAAACATTTGTTTACGCCGGAGCGGGTGATGGACATTCAGCGTGAAATTGGCGCAGATATCATNATGGCATTTGACGAATGCCCGCCGTACCCCAGCACCTATGAATATGCAAAGCAATCGATGCACATGACCCACAGGTGGCTGGACCGTTGCTTCAATAGGATCCATGAAACGGATCCACTTTACGGATATGAGCAAACCCTCTTCCCTATCATTCAAGGCTCAACCTACGAAGACTTGCGCAATGAAAGTGCGGAATATATAGCNCGTAAAAATGCCGACGGCAATGCTATAGGCGGACTGAGTGTGGGGGAACCTGCGGAAGAAATGTACAAGCATGCAGCGGGGGCCTGCGCCATACTACCGAAGGATAAACCGCGTTATCTCATGGGTGTCGGTACGCCCGCAAACATATTGGAAAATATCAGTTTAGGAATAGACATGTTTGATTGTGTAATGCCCACGCGAAACGGTCGCAACGGTCAAATCTTCACCAGTGAAGGCATCCTAAACCTGCGAAATAAAAAATGGGAAAACGTACATGAGCCACTGGATAAAAACGGAACGAGCTTCGTAGACAGTCAGTACACAAAAGCCTATGTACGTCATTTGATCCACAGCAAAGAGAGCCTGGGAGCACAAATTGCCTCCTTGCACAATATTCGTTTCTACCTCTGGCTTGTGGAGCAAGCGCGCGAACACATTATTGCAGGAGACTTTGCGTCATGGAAAAACCATATACTGCCAAAATTAGAGCAGCGGTTGTAATATGAATAAATTGGATCGATACATATTGCTAAAATTCATCGGGAGTTTCTTCCTTACGATGGTATTGATTCTTTCCATAGCAGTGGTTTTTGACATCAGTGAGAAATTGGACGATTTCCAAAACGGCGCATCGATGAACGAAATTATTTTTGATTACTACATCAACTTCATCGCTTTTTACGGCAACCTTTTCAGCGCACTGATTTTATTCATTTCAACCATTTGGTTCACCTCTAGAATGGCGTCCAATTCTGAAATTGTAGCCATCTTAACGTCAGGGACCAGCTTTCGTCGCCTGCTCCGTCCCTATTTTATCGGTGCTTCAATCATCTGCGCACTGTCGCTGACGCTGAATCATTTACTCGTTCCACAAACGAATATTAAACGCATTGCATTTGAAGAAAAATACGTGACTGGCGTCAATCGACCAATCAGCCAGAAAATGCACCGCCAAGTNCTGCCTGGGCACTATGTCTATTTTGAAACTTTCTCAGGAGTGCGCGAGAGCGGGTACCAAATGACCTATGAAGTTTTTGAAGACCACCAGCTTAAAAGCAAACTCTCAGCAGATTTTGTCCGTTTAGATACCGCCACAGGACGTTGGCGCCTAGACAACTATAGACTCCGCACGCTAGATGCCGAAGGTATTGAGCAAATCTCTTTCGGTCGTAGAATGGACACAGCCCTTGCCTTTACTTCAGAGCAAATTGCGCCCAAGCTTAATTCGATCGCTACAATGAACAGTAAAGAATTGAGCCGATTCATAGCACAGGAAGAGCTCACCGGTAACGAAAACATTGCATCGTACCAAATGGAAATGCAACGCCGGACCTCCTACCCCGTCAGTTCTTATGTCTTTGTTTTGTTAGCAGTAGGGCTTGCGAGTCAAAAAAAGCGCGGCGGACTGGGGGTAAACATCGCAATAGGACTGGTTTTAACCGCCATCTACATTTTTTTCATGCAGCTTTCTGAGACGTTTGCTAAAACGGGATTACTTAGTTCAGAAGGGCTACTGGGAGGACCTTTGGAATGGATTGGGATACAACCTGCTGAATTCGCTGTATGGATACCTAATATTGTATTCGCTACAATAGCACTTTGGCGCTACAGTGCGGCTCCAAAATAACGCCTTTCCATGAAACCACTGAGCAGTCACTTTAAAGACCAATTAAGTCTTCATTTCATCGTCTTCATTTGGGGTTTTACCGCCATCTTAGGACGTTATATATCCATCGACGCACTTTCACTTGTGTTTAATAGAACAGCACTTACCTCTGTCGCCATTGCAGGATACATGCTTTGGAAAAAGCGTCCGTTTAGTGCCAGTACGAAAGAACTTTGGTTTATGGGCTTGTGCGGCATATTGATCGCAGTGCATTGGATCACGTTCTTTGGCGCGATTAAAATTGCCAATGTAAGTATCACTTTAGCAGGTGTTTCAACCGGTGCGTTGTTTTCCGCTTTGCTCAACCCGATTTTGAATAAAGGGAAATTAGACCCTGTAGAATTGGCATTAGGCGCTATTGTAGTTGTAGGTATTGTGATCGTGTTTTATGAAGAACCCAACGCTGCATCTATTAAAACCTACGTTTGGGCGGGCTATACACTGACGAATTACCAACTAGGCCTACTCATAGCACTTTTCAGCGCTTCCTTAAGCGCGAGTTTTAGCATTTTAAATAAGCAGCTGGTGGCTCGTTACCCACTGCCCGTTCAAGTTACTTTTTGGGAACTCTCCTTTGCCTTTGTTGGTGTAGCGCTCTACGACCTTATAGCGGGGAGTCATAACCCTATGACACTCTGGGCGACCACAGCAAACGACTGGTGGTTCCTTGCGGTTTTAGCGCTTTTGTGCACCGCATACCCCTTTATTAAAAGTGTTGAATTGCTCAAACGACTATCACCGTTTAGTGTCATGCTCGCTATTAACTTAGAACCTGTTTATGGTATTCTACTAGCGGCATTACTTTTCGGTGCCGAAGAGAATATGAATCCCCAATTTTACCTAGGTGTTCTCATCATTTTAGGGACTGTTATCGCCAATGGGATTATAAAAGCACAAAAAAGGAAGTCCGGGTCCTAAGGACTTTGTATTTTGCACGACCGATTCAGAAAGTAATTATGGATTATTTAT
>NYXD01000022.1 GCA_002685435.1 Cryomorphaceae bacterium
AACTCTGTAATCTGGTGATAAATAATGAAGATAGGTTCGTCCTGAACATCCGTTACAGGACGTTGAAGACTAAGAAGCGTCTCTAATTGAATGTAGTCCCAGTAATTTTTAAACTGCGCACGCTGCCAACCGTCAACATAGGTCTCAAAATCCTGGCCGGTACTTTCAATTTTTGTGCGAAGCCCTTCGAGCTTCTTCATCATTTCAGGAGTCCATTCCATACAAAGGTTTTCGGTTGATTCAAAAATAAGCCGAATTATCGGTGAGGTGATGTACTCAACGAGAGGTTATACACGATTACGCCTTTGTCAATGTGAATCTAAATGTGGTCCCAACGCCTTCCTCTGAATGAACCTCAATGGATTCGCTGTGTCGATCAATAATATGCTTAACTATGGAAAGTCCTAGCCCCGAGCCTCCTGCCTCTCTTGAGCGCGCTTTATCCACTCGATAGAATCGTTCGAAAATGCGATGGATATCCTTTTCTGGAACACCAAAACCGTTGTCAATCACACTGATATGGATTTTTGTGCCCACATCCTCCAACACTATTTTTACACTCCGCGGTTCTTCGCTATACTTGATAGCATTGACGATTAGATTATCGAGAACCTGTTCTATTTTCGCCGTGTCACAGAGAACTACTTGACTCTTTTGACAGGAATATTTCACTTTGATTTTTGCGGAGTAATTCGCAGCAAATGAATCTATCCCTAATAAAGTATCATCGATAAGCAAGTCCAAGCGCGTGGGCTCTAAACGTATATCGTATCGCCCTGTTTCTACCTTAGAAAGGACATCCATATCTTTAACCAAAGAGGTCATTCGGTCAACAGATTTAGCGGCGCGCTTCAAGAATTTCGTAGTAATCTTAGGATCGTCTTTTGCACCATCAAGCAGCGTTAATATATACCCCTGAATATTGAAAATGGGGGTCTTTAATTCATGGCTTACATTCCCAATGTATTCACGTCGAAATTCTTCTCTACTTTCAAGTTCTTGAATTAATTTTTTCTGTCGTGAAGACCACTCGTCGACAGACTCCTCAAGCTTCTCTAAGGTCATGTTTTGATCAAAACCAGGCATTGGCTCATCACTATTTTCTAAAATTTTGCGTTGAATGCTACGAATGCGCAAGGTGAAGTTCAAATAGATGCCAGTGGCAAGCGCAACAAAGCAAGCAATCGCCATGGCGATTAGCCATACTATAAGCGGCACTTGTTCCATGCGCTGAGATGCGAAATAAAGCAGGCTACCTATACAAGTAAGAAGCAGGGCCATACCGAATGAAAAAAGCAATACTCTGCGTGAGCTCATTATTCTTCGATTTCAAATTTATAGCCCACACCTTTGATCGTTCTGATACGCTCTTCACCAATTTTTTCACGGATTTTCCGAATGTGTACGTCGATAGTTCTGCCGCCAACTACAACAGAATCGCCCCATATCCTATCCATAATGCGTTCCCTAGAGAATACCTTACCCGGCTTTGAAGCCAAAAGACTTAACAATTCAAATTCCTTTCGGGGCAAGACGACGATATCTCCAGACAATTCAACATGATATTGTTCAGTATCAATGACCAAATCTCCGTGGCGTATAAGCTGTTGTTCTGACTCTTCACTGGCCGGTCTCCTGCGCAGTAGTGCTTTTAGCCTTGAAACAAGCACCTTTGGCTTTACGGGTTTAGTTATGTAATCATCTGCCCCTGCCTCAAAACCTGCAACTTGAGAATAGTCTTCGCCGCGCGCAGTTAAGAATGCAATAATCGTATCCTTGAGTTGGAAATCTTGTCGAATAATATCGCAAGTCTCCATACCATCCATTCCCGGCATCATCACATCAAGCAGTATCAAATCTGGAAGAAATTTCTTCGCTATTGCAATGCCTTCTTTACCACTGAGTGCTGTCTTGACTTCGTATCCTTCGTTTCTGAGGTTATNCCCGACGATTTCGAGAATATCTGGTTCGTCGTCTAAAACTAAAATTTTTGCTTTGNCGGATGCCATNCAGGTNAATATATGTCNATAAAAATAACAATAACAAAGTAACGTATTCCTAAGCATAGATATCGTCAAGGCTTGATATTATAACAATAAATAAGCCTTGTGTTAACNATAAATTAACGTTCGCTNGTNAGATTTGNCNTNAAATAAAAATGAGAGAATGAAAACTAAAAAACTCGCNTGGAGCATCGTNCTNTTGAACTTGGCCACCTTTACTGTNAATGCNCAACAAGCAGTAAANGACATTTCTTTTGGCAAAGGCCTCATGAATTANGTNGCNGCAGACAGCAGCTTTAGTGTGAAATTTGCACCGCGTATGCAAGTNCGCTACTACGGAAGNAGNGACTTTACAGACGGTNAATTAGGCNCCGTTGAACACGATTTNCTTGTACGTCGNTCTCGTTTCAAATTTGANGGATGGGCATACCACCCNAGCATNAAATANAANATGGAGTTNGGNTTNACNAANAACGANATNTCNGGNGCNAGTGAATTCACAAANGGTGCNCCACGCCTNATTCTCGANGCAGTNGTNAAATGGGGTTTTGCACCAGGNTGGGAACTGTGGGCAGGCCAAACGAAACTCCCAGGGAACATTGAGCGTGTGATTTCATCAGCAAATCTNCAATTTGTTGANCGCTCTATGCTCAATAGTAAATTCAACATNGATCGTGATATGGGTATCCAGCTNCGCCATAANTCGAAGTTTNGAGGNATGGTGACNAAAGAGAAATTTGCCATTAGNCAAGGTGAAGGCNGAAACATCACCGTAGGTAATGTTGGCGGTCTCCAATACACGGCTCGTTTCGAAGCACTTCCATTGGGNGAATTTAAAAAGAAAGGCGACTACATGGGTTCNTCTACCGTNCGTGAATCTNCTCCNAAACTGNTGCTTGCTTATACCTTCGACCACAACAGCAATGCAGTTAAAACTAGATCNAANATGGGCTCTTACATGTATTTANNCGACGGTGGCTTGTACGAAACGGATATCACTACGCACTTTGTAGATCTTGCCTTCAAATTCCAAGGTCTNTCNATTATGTCTGAATGGTCNTCNNGAAGCGCAGCNAACCCTGTTGCTGTAAACCTTGACGGAACAGAGACGGGCGATATTGTTTCTGTAGGCCAAGCATTCAATTTCGCNGTTGGACAGTTCATCAGCGAGAAGGTAGAGGTAGCTGCACGCTACACNACNATCAATTATGACTANTTAACAGGGATTGAGAACCCAACGCAGTACACTTTAGGTATCAACAAATTTGTTGTGGGTCACAAGCTTAAAGTACAAACAGACTTAAGTTATACTACCGAAGCTGGTGAAGCTGATGGCGTAATGTTTAGAACCGGTTTCGAACTGCACTTCTAAACTTAACCTTGAAGTAACACTGGGCGCTTACATTCGCCTCATAAATTATTCGATATGGACAGTATATTCTACCTCATGATTTTCGCTCTAGCCATCNTGGCAGTAGTGGATCTAGTAGTAGGCGTTAGTAATGACGCTGTNAATTTCTTGAATTCCGCGATTGGCTCTAANGCCATTGCGTTCAAGAAAATTATGATCATCGCCAGTCTTGGTGTTTTTGTTGGAGCCGTTTTCTCAAGCGGTATGATGGAAGTTGCACGTAAAGGGATTTTCACACCGTCAGAATTCTATTTTGATGAAATCATGTTCATATTCATGGCGGTAATGATCGGTGACATCCTCCTTTTGGACTTCTTTAATACCCTCGGGTTACCCACATCTACCACAGTCTCTATTGTATTTAACCTTCTAGGTGCTGCAGTAGTCATGGCATTGATTAAAATTGGAATGTCTGAAACGGAGACGGCTGCAGATTTAGTCAAATACATCAATACNGAAAAAGCCAAGCAAATCATCTCTGGAATTTTATTGTCAGTGGTGATTTCATTCACCATAGGGATGATCGTGCAATGGCTATCTAGATTGGTATTCTCCTTCCAATACGAGAAAAAAGTAAAGAACTTCGGTTTTGTCTTCGCAGGTCTGTGTTTAACCGCTATTGGGTATTTCATCTTCTTCAAAGGATTGAAAGGGACCCCGTTCTACGGCGAGATCAAAGATTTTCTGGCGCAAAACATGGTACTTGTTATTGTAGCCATGTTTGCTTTTTGGACCGTACTTATGTTCATCCTGGACAAACTTTTCAAAATAAACGTATTAGTTATCGTTTTGGGTNTGGGNACATTTGGTTTAGCCTTGGCTTTTGCCGGTAACGACTTAGTAAACTTCATCGGTGTCCCTATGGCAGCCTACCACAGCTACGAAGCTTGGTCCGTTTCAGGCATACCTGCCTCTGAGTTCTCTATGGAGATTCTTTCCGAAAAGGTTCCAACAGAGCCACTATTGCTCTTTATTGCCGGTGCAATTATGGTGATCACCTTAGCCGTCTCAAAAAAGGCGCGTACCGTGGCAGATACCTCTATCGATTTATCTAGACAAGGTGAGGGCAGCGAACGTTTCCAACCTAATTTCTTATCTNGAGCTATTGTTAAGGGCTCTTCNAATCTGGTTCAAGGACTCAATTTCATTTTACCTGCNGGAGTTAAAACAAAAATCAGCAACAGTTTCGAGACCCCAGCTATTGAGATTTCGCAAGAAAAGGCAAAAGAGCTTCCAGCATTCGATCTNATTCGTGCTTCGATCAACCTNGCGGTTGCAGGAATACTNATCTCTATCGCTACCAGCATGAAACTNCCTCTTTCTACCACTTACGTAACATTTATGGTTGCTATGGGTACNTCGCTTGCGGACNGAGCGTGGGGCAGAGAAAGTGCNGTATACCGTGTAGCTGGTGTNCTTAACGTNATAGGNGGTTGGTTCTTAACAGCACTAACNGCATTCTCAATTGCAGGTGCANTAACATACATNATCTACATAGGTCGTGGCCCAGCCATCGCNATNTTGCTACTTTTAGCTGCAGGATTGATTGTGCGTAATTATCTGAANCACAAGNAAGCATCGAAAAATGAACTTGACCACACNTCACTNAAGAAATCAGCNAGNAAGACCGTTCAAGGAATTATCGACGAAAGCGCNGACAACGTAGCTAAGTCTATGTACCGNACCAAGCGAATTTTTAGCGGTGTAGTAGATGGACTCGCCAGTCAAGATGCTACAGTACTAAAGAAAATGCGCAAGCGCGTAGTTAAGTTTGACGACGAGGTTGAAGAATTGAGAAATCATTTATTTTACTTCATCAAAAACCTNGATGANACATCAGTTCGCGGCAGNAACTTCTATATCATGNTATTNGCNAATTTGACNGATGTCGTTCAGTCATTAGAATTTATAGCTAAGAAAAGCTATAAGCACATTGANAATNCACATAAACCGTTGAGCCCGGCGCAAATTCAAGATTTNAAAGATATCGAAGTAGCATTAAGNACTTCGCTNGTCGCTATTGAAACTGCGTTCCAAAAGCANTCTTTCGCNGACCTTGGATCGTGTTTAGAGGAAGAGTCAACCTTGCTGCAAACAATATCTGATAAGATTGACGCACAGATTGCNCGTACNAGAAAAGAAGAGGTNAGTCCGAAGAANACGACGCTTTACTTCAATGTACTTTTGGAATCTAAAGACCTCGTAAAAGGAGTGATGCGCTTGGTAGAAGAATATCACAATAGCTCAGCGGATGCCTAAAAGGCTCGTTGCGATTAACTAATTTAGACCCGCGCTTGTAGCGCGGGTTTTTTTATGCCATATCTCGACCACATATCGGAAGAAAATTTCGAATCAAATGCACTTACTGTATTTGAACGGCAGTATGCGAAAAACTTACGCTACCGTAAATGGTGCGACTTATTACGCCGAAATCCAAAGAACGTGCGCAGTCTTGAAGCCATTCCATTTTTTCCTATAGAACAGTTTAAGGAACATGAGATTAAGACTGGAGACTGGGAAGCGGAAACCGTATTCTCTTCTTCTACCACGACCGGAGGAACACCCAGTTTGCATTATGTTAAATCCGTTTCCGCATATGATCAAATCTATTTGGCCGGTTTCGAGCGAGAATATGGCCCCATAAAGAATTGGACCGTATTGGCACTATTGCCTTCCTATTTAGAGCGAGATGGCTCGTCCTTAGTTCATATGGCGGAAGGAATGATTCGTGAGAGTGGTTCTAAGGAAAGTGGATTTTATTTGTACAATCACCAGGATTTAATAGAAATCTTGATTCGTTTGAAGAATGAAAAACGTCCCACACTTTTATTAGGGGTCACCTTTGCTTTGCTTGATTTTGCTGAAAAGCTCACGAACGACGACTTTGGAATGGGTACTCAATTGCACTTTCCAGAACTCCATATAATGGAGACTGGCGGAATGAAAGGACGCAGAATTGAATTGATACGGGAAGAGGTTCACGCTATTCTAAGAAACAGCTTTCCTGTTACCACTTTGGATAGTGAATACGGCATGACCGAATTACTTAGCCAAGCATACCTAAAAGGTTCCGATGTTTTTAAATGCCCGCCTTGGATGCGCGTCTACACTAGAGATATTGCGGACCCCCTAGATATACCTAAACAGAACGGCAGCCGCGGGGCGCTGCAGATTATTGACCTTGCCAACGAACATACCTGTGCATTTTTAGCACTTTCAGATCAAGGCAGGGTTTTTGAAAATGGTACATTTGAAGTTTACGGCCGACTCGACAATAGTGAAATTAGAGGCTGTAATTTAATGGTTAGTCTATGAGACAATTAAATACNTTNTTCTGTTTTACATTTCTAGCGTTTTNCTCATTGAGNAATGCCCANGTTGTAAGACGNACAGCGAANTTCACNAACGGTGAAGGCACTCTGAGTTTGCGCGATTCNGTNCGNATTTTCGCNACAGATTTTAACAGCGGTTATTACCANGGGACNGCNCANGTNTGGGTTCATGAAGACTTTGTCAATGAATTAGACAAAAGAGTTATGGCCGATGCCGCTTTGCTCAATGCAAAAAAAGATACGCTCGGAACAGTATACACAAGCTATCCTTTGGACTCACTTTGGGAAAGTACCGCTAGGCGAATGTCNAAATATTACGAGGTNGTTTTATCTGGGCANGTCNTNGGTAGAGAATTNGAACGNAANAGNTTTCCNACNAATTTCTTAGAAAACTATTTTTCNGGACAACGTTTGGGNGCNGTCAATGATAATTTGAAAGATGCCTTNAAAAAGAATNNATGGGANTACCAACGTTTTGACGGNTACGAATGCTGGGCNTANCTCAANNGAAGTNNAAACCCNNCGNNNCCNGATTNTCAAGCACTNTTCATNGTNCGTAGCGGCTTACCTTACTGTTTAGTNAANAAAGGTGAATCCTTCGAATATGCNAANCTGAAGGAAAGTGCNAANCGAGANAACGGNATGTTCTACTTCTTTCAGCGNCCNAATGATCGCTTCATGAAAGAAATCGACGANATCGTATTTAATTACCTNCCGCTNTANATGACGCGAACGAGNTANTAATTNTTNTTGCCTTTCTGNACGAGAATAAGGTTNCCNGCGACTACATCNNCATNCAGNNAGCTGNTTATCNACNGTNACTTTCGTTTTATTNATGGCNACNCCATTGCCNTGNACCATTTTTCTNGCCTCNCCTTTNGANGGGAAAATAGTGGTTGCCTCTGCTAAGGCATCGACAATGTCCAGTCCGCCATCAAGTGTNGCAGCCGGTAATTCATGCTGTGGNACNCCCTCAAAGACGCTCATTAAAGTATCATTATCAAGACCTCGAAGTTGCTCTTCAGTTGCCTTTCCGAACAATATTTGAGAGGCTGCTTGGGCGTTTTCTAAATCCTCTTGACTATGAACACGTATCGTTATTTCTTCGGCTAAGGCCTTTTGTAATTTACGCTGGTGTGGAGCCTCGGCGTGCTCTGCGATGAGCGCCTCAATGACCTCACGGGATTCCATACTAAAGATTTTTATATAATTCTCAGCATCAGAATCGGCAGCATTCAACCAAAACTGGTAAAACGCATACGGTGAAGTGCGTTTTGGATCCAGCCAAACATTCCCACCTTCTGATTTTCCGAACTTCGTACCGTCGGCTTTTTTGATTAACGGTGTAGTCAACGCATGCGCTGAGCCACGACCCAATCGGCGAATGAGCTCTGTTCCTGTAGTGATGTTACCCCACTGATCGCTGCCGCCCATTTGAAGCTTAACGCCATTGTTTTTCCAAAGGTGATAGAAGTCATAGCCTTGAATCAATTGGTAGGAGAATTCGGTAAAACTCATACCCGTTTCTAATCTGTTTTTTACGCTGTCCTTCGCCATCATGTAGTTCACACTCATGTGCTTCCCTACATCGCGAATGAACCCTAAAAAATCAAACTCTTTNAACCAATCNTAATTATTNACGATNTCNGCACTGTTCTCNCCGCAATCAAAGTCTAAGAATTTAGCCAATTGTGCCTTCTGGCTATCAAGGTTGTGATTGAGCGTTTCTAAATCTAGCAAATTNCGCTCTGCGCTTTTCCCTGAAGGATCACCCACCATACCAGTAGCGCCTCCTACTAGCGCGATCGGCTTGTGACCCGCACGCTGGAAATGAACGAGTGTCATGATCTGCACCATGTTTCCTACTCCTAAAGAATCTGCTGTTGGGTCAAAACCTATGTAACCACTTACCATTTCTTTAGTCAGCAGTTCTTCGGTATCGGGCATGATATCGTGTAACATGCNACGCCATTTTAATTCTTCTANANAGTTGGTNTTCATCGTGCTTGTGATGCGTTAGTACTGAACTGCTAAAATAGCTATCATTCGTCTCTCACACCTAACTCTTCCATTAAATCTGGATTTTCAAAGAGGTATGCTTTGAATCGCAAGTCGTTCGGCTGAAATAACTGAAGGTCATCTACAAAGAGTGG
>NYXD01000023.1 GCA_002685435.1 Cryomorphaceae bacterium
ATAGCGGTCTTGGGGAAACTTGTTCGTAAGAAGAATGAGGTAATTTACCCCGTATAATCTGTAGGTTCCCTCTTGATTCATACAGGTCAAGCCCGCCTTCATCAAATGTGCTGCATCCGTTTTTATGAGTGAATCCTGAGCCACAAAATGAGATGCAGCTCGAGTATATCCTGCTGGGGAAAGTACATTACGCTCCACGAGATCTAGATAGAACAAAGCAGAATCAATCGTTGAAGCTGCGGTAGTATGCGCTTCAATATTTTGTTGTGCCGGAGAAGGTTGACAACTCACAAAAACAATCAAAAATACCGCAATCATATACCTCATTTCGCCTTCGGAAATTTCATAGGATAGCCCGCTGAAATACCGCCACGCTCTATTCTTCCTAACGCACCTTTTATTAACCTTTTACGTAAGGGTTTAATTTTCTCTGTAAATAACACTCCTTCAATGTGATCATATTCGTGTTGTATGACACGCGCCGCGAGTCCGGTATAGGTTTCTTCAACTAAAACCCAATCCTCAGTGTAGTATTCAATCACAACTTTTTCCTGTCTAAATACGGTTTCCCGGACGTCCGGTATACTCAAACAGCCTTCTTCCATCCCCCACTCTTCGCCATCTTCTTCAATGATAATGGGATTAATGAACGTCTTTTTCAAAGCTGAAAGCAATTCAAAATCATCGCTATCTTCCTCAGCAAATGGACTTGCATCAATAACGAAAAGTCGAATACCTCTACCGATCTGGGGTGCAGCTAACCCAACACCTTGAGCATTGTACATGGTTTCATACATGTTTTCTATCAATGCGTCTAAGCCAGGATAATTCTGATCGATTTCTTCGGCTACTTTATGCAGTACTGGGTCGCCATAAGCGACAATAGGTAAAATCATTACTTGAATTCTAAAGGCACAAAGATAGTTATCGCTGCGCTAAATAGTTCTCTAATATCAATGCGGCCGCTACTTTATCAACCGCACCTTTTTCTCGTCGTTTTGACTTCTTCATTCCGCCTTTCACTAAAGCATCAGCAGCTAAGGAGGAGGTGAAGCGTTCATCTACTCTAATGATGCGTATTTCAGGCCATTTCTCGCCAATTTTTTGACAAAGACCGTCAATAAAAAGTGCCACTTCAGACGGCGTTCCGTCCCAGCGAACGGGAGCCCCAACGACTAATTCCTCGATGGGTTCTTCTTCCTGGCGGTGCTGTAAAAACATCAATACGTATTCTGTTTGAACCGTTTCTAAAGGGAACGCCATCATGTGCATAGCGTCCGATTCTGCTATACCCGTACGCTTTGCACCTACATCTAATGCTACAATTTTTGCCATGGCTCAAAGGTAGTCTAAAGCAAGTGAAAGCCGTACCTTTGAACCTTTAAGAGCACACTATTTATGCAAGACTTACGACCAACTATAGAAGCCGCATGGGAAAACCGCGGCTTATTAAAAGAATCAGTCACTCGACAGGCCATCAGGGCTGTAGTAGGCGCATTAGATAGCGGAGAATTACGCGTTGCTGAACCTACATCGAACGGCTGGCAGGTAAATGAATGGGTGAAAAAAGCAGTGGTTTTGTACTTCCCTATCCAGCAAATGGAAACGATAGAAGTCCCTCCTTTTGAATTTCATGATAAAATTCCTCTAAAAACCGGTTATGCAGCAAAAGGAGTCAGAGTCGTTCCCCACGCTATTGCACGGCATGGCGCTTTCATAGCTAGCGGAGTCATTATGATGCCTTCCTATGTAAATATCGGCGCCTATGTAGATAGCGGTACCATGGTAGATACATGGGCCACCGTGGGTAGCTGCGCTCAAATTGGTAAAAATGTCCACCTCAGCGGTGGTGTTGGTATTGGCGGAGTATTGGAACCATTACAAGCCGCACCTGTCATTATCGAAGACGATTGTTTTATCGGATCGCGCTGTATTGTTGTAGAGGGAGTCCGTGTAGAAAAAGAAGCCGTATTGGGTGCAAACGTAGTACTCACTGCATCAACGAAAATCATTGATGTTAGTGGATCCGAACCCGTTGAATACAGAGGACACGTGCCTGCACGTTCTGTTGTCATACCCGGAACGATGCCGAAAGAGTTTACTGCGGGCACCTTTAATGTGCCGTGTGCCTTAATCATAGGCAAGCGAAAAGAAAGTACAGATAAGAAAACCTCACTCAATGATGCATTGAGAACGCACAACGTCGCTGTCTAATGTCTACCCCACTTTCCATTATTATCCTCACTTACAACGAGGCGGATGTGCTTGCTCCTACGATGCAAGCTGCTGCTTCTATAGCAGATGAATTAATGGTAGTGGACAGTTTTTCTCAGGACAACACCGTTTGCATTGCGAAAGAGCATGGTGCGACAAGAATTGAGAAGCGCACATTTAAGAATTGGGCTGATCAGCGAAATTGGGCAATGGAACAATCCCAACATCCGTGGGTACTATTTATTGATGCCGATGAAGTATTGGACAAACAGTTGATTTCGTCACTTCACCAGTGGAAAAGTGAGACACACACCGATAAAGAGAAGTACTGGGGGTTGCGACGCATCCATTTTTTCATGAATCATGCGATGCGTTTTTCTGGACTTCAATCCGATGTCGTGGTCCGGTTATTCCATCACACACGCCGTTACAGCGATTGTGAGGTTCATGAGAAAATCAATGTTCCTAAGCCGCACCCTTTACAGGGTATACTACAACATTATACCTACAAAAATTGGGAGGAATGGAACAGAAAGCAACGCATTTATGCAAACAGGAGCGCTCTAGACCACCAGGCAAAGACTGGCACTGTCGGGTTATTTCATTTTGCCATAAAACCCGCTTTCCGATTTTTTAAACACTTTGTATTACGTCTTGGTTTCCTTGACGGACACGCGGGTTTTTGGTATAGCATTTCCATGGCTCAAGGCGTCTATTGGCGTTACGTCGAATTAAAAAAACTACGACTTTCATGACCGCAGGACAAACTACTTTTTTAGTCATCGTAATGATCTTGACCGTTGCTGTTTACAGTTTTAAATGGGCCTTGCACTTTCAATACCTTCGAGTGCAAAACAAAAAGTCTCCGGGGCATTGGACGGACTATTACAAGCGAAACTATATTCATAAAAAAG
Organism: Cryomorphaceae bacterium; assembly: GCA_002685435.1. The sequence goes on from NYXD01000023.1 coordinate 3,129, forward strand.
ACCGTCAATGGTGGAAGGAGTCAATCATGCTCTTTCCTCTACTCTATCCCGTAATACTGACAGGTACAAAGAAGGAAGACCATTGGTTGCTTAAAATCAAGCGTACAAACCTCGCTTTGTACTTCATCCTGATTGTACTTTTGTTGGCAGGTATTTATTTCTCAAAAGTTTCTACACTCCCTGCATAGATGAAGGATTGCGCAAAATTTCTAGATCAACCCAGCTTTTCGTTAATAGGCAACGTAGCAGACCAAATAGGTCAAGAATGCTACGTGGTGGGTGGATTTGTGCGTGACAAACATCTAGGGCGCCCCATTAAAATGGACCTCGATTTTGTTACTGTAGGTAGTGGAATCGAATTGGCCCGCGCCGTTCAGAAGGAACTAAAACCCACGCCAAAACTGACTGTGTTCAAATCCTTTGGCACGGCCCATATGAAATACAATGGCATTGATCTCGAATTCGTTGGTGCGCGGAAAGAAAGCTACCGCAAAGAAAGCCGCAATCCTGTGGTGGAAAACGGCTCTTTAAAGGACGATCAGGACCGTCGCGATTTCACAATCAACGCAATGGCCATCTGTCTAAACAAGGACCGCTGGGGAGAATTATTGGATCCGTTTGATGGCATTAGCGACCTGGATAAAAAACGAATCACCACACCCCTCGCGCCGGATAAAACTTTTGACGACGATCCACTTCGTATGATGCGTGCGGTACGATTTGCAGCGCAATTGGACTTTAGAATCGACGCGGCTACCTTAGCAAGTATACGAACCCACGCGAACCGAATATCTATTGTAGCCCCAGAACGCGTTGCCGTAGAATTCAATAAAATCATGGAGGTTCCCAAGCCAAGCTATGGCTTAGGCCTTCTCTACACCTCAGGACTGCTCCAGGAAGTACTACCTGAACTAATAGCGCTAAAAGGAATTGAAGAAGTAGAAGGTCAAACACACAAAGACAACTTTTACCACACCCTTGAAGTAGTCGATAATCTTGCAAAAACATCTGACGACCTTTGGTTGCGCTGGTCAGCCTTATTGCACGATATCGCAAAACCGCGAACTAAAAAATTCATTAAACCTCACGGATGGACCTTTCGAGGGCATGAATTTCTGGGCGGAAAGATGGTCCCTAAAATCTTCAGGCGGTTACAATTACCCACGGATTCGCGCATGAAATTCGTGGTAAAAATGGTTCAGATGAGCTCACGCCCTGCGGCTTTAGTTGATGAAAAAGTTACCGATAGCGCGGTACGCAGATTGCTGTTTGACACAGGCGATGATATAGAATCACTAATGTTGCTTTGTGAAGCTGATTTAACCACGAAAAATGAAAAGAAAAAGCGACGATACCTAAACAACTTCAAGCAGGTTCGTTTGAAATTCAAAGAGGTAGAGGAACGTGATCATATTAGAAATTTCCAACCACCTGTAAGTGGTGAAGATATTATGGAGACTTTTGGAATTGGTCCGTGTCGTGAGATAGGCCAAATCAAGGAAGCATTAAAAGAGGCTATACTTGAAGGAGAGATACCCAATGAACGCAACGCAGCTTTAGNAAAAATGAAAACGATTGCCGNAACTNTAGGCATCAAANAATAANCATGGAAGTATACCTANGAATNATTGCAGATACNCAAGAAACTGTNATTCGCGAATTACGCGTNAAAGGCAGTGCCACTTTANTGAATTTCCAANAANTNGTNCTCCCACTCTTTAANCTNAGCGAAGGNGAAATGGGAAGTTTTTANTNCAGCACTCCNGACTGGGANCANGGNNATGAAGTACCNATGTTCGCNATGGAAGANGGTATGTCAAGNATGGAAAANACTACTNTTGANGACTTTTTNAANNGTACCNNTCACGGCCTNTACGTCTACAANTTCCTNGANATGAATATCTTTTATGTTGAANAGACNAAAACTGAAGATGAAGAAGGTTTTGAAGATTTCGTTGTNNTATCATCNGTAGGNGAACTTCCNGCGAATGAAACNACAGAAACGACCGNNACNAATTCTGANAAGGATCCNTCCCAAATGAGTGAANCTGAAATTAATGCGCTTTATGGTTTAGATGATCTCGAACCNAAAAAGAGCAGTGATGAAGATGAGGAAGANGACTTGCGTGANNNCNCTTACTACTAAAGCCAATCCACAGANAAAACNCGTTCCACGGGAATAGTTATNTTTCCTTTAAGNTAAATGCAACCNCCNTAGTTCAGCCAAATGGTAGTTTGAACCTNAAAAATATCCGTTTCCGTTTGAAAAACTATGGCCACCTTTTCATGACGNATATTNCCTACATAGGTAGCCGAATGAATACGCTTTGAGCGCTTCATCCGTACATAATCGTTNGACAAGACGTCNCCTGAAGGAAAGACTAACGAAGCCGTATCAAGTCTGGAAATATCTATTGGTTTTGCAGTCATAGTATTTTAAGCGATCCTCCTAAAATTACGTAATTTGAACCAATTATGAACACGAACGGAATTAGAGACGCTCTGTATACTATTATATTCGAAGCCAACACACCATCCGGCAAGGCTTTTGACGTTGCTTTATTTGGGACTATCGGAGTAAGTGTCACTGCAATAATGTTGGAGTCTGTTCCAAGCATAGCTGCCCACCATGGAGCGAGNCAGTGGTTTAAGGCCATAGAACTCATCACAACTTTACTCTTCACTGTTGAATACGTTTTGAGACTATGGTGTAGCCCAAAACCCGGGCCTTACGCACGTAGCTTCTACGGCGTAATTGATTTAGTCAGTACACTCCCATTCTATCTTGCCGCTTTGTTCCCTGCTACAGGCACATTTGCTGTGATTCGGGCGCTGCGATTACTACGAATTTTTCGTGTTTTAAAATTGAGCCGTTTTCTCGTTGAAGGAAACCTACTTTGGCAAAGCCTATTGCGTTCCTCACGGAAAATAGGTGTCTTCCTGTTTACAGTAGTCTTGCTTTGTGTTATCATGGGAACTATCATGTATACCGTTGAAGGTCCTGAGAACGGCTTCAGTTCTATCCCATTAAGCATCTATTGGGCAATTGTAACGCTAACTACTGTAGGGTATGGTGATNTTGCTCCTGGCACAGTCTTGGGTCAATTTCTTGCTTCAGCGATCATGATTATGGGCTATGCAATTATAGCCGTCCCGACCGGGATAGTTACTGTAGACCTCGCCAATACTAGCAATAAAAAAGAATCAAGACTCAAAACTTGCGAGAACTGCGGAAGCAGCTGCTCGAAGGATGCAAACTACTGCCAAGGATGTGGCACTGAATTCCCCTTAAATGACTAAAACATTAATCAACCTATGCGGCCCAACTGCCGTTGGAAAAACCAACGTGGCACTTTACTGGGCTGAAAAGCTGGGTTGCCCAATACTCTCCACAGATTCAAGACAATGCTACCGAGAACTTGCAGTAGGTTCTGCTCCGCCGTCAACTGAAGAATTGGATCGTGTACCGCATTATTTTATTGCCGATCGCAGCGTAGAACAACCCATTACTGCAGGCGAATATGAGCACTTTGCTTTGGCAACGCTGGAGGAACTTTTCAAGACGCACGATGTCGTAGTAGCAGTTGGAGGCTCAGGCATGTATATTGATGCATTATTGCACGGCTTAGACCCGCTGCCTTCAGATCCCAAAGTCAAAGCAGAACTCGAAGAACGCGCAACTGCAGAAGGTTTAGCGGCGCTAAAGACGGAACTTTACCATTTGGACCCGGAACATTCTGCGAAAGTCGACGTACGCAATCCACGTCGCGTGATCAGGGCTTTAGAAGTGATTGAAATCACCGGTAAGAAATATTCGGAGCAATTGAACAATACCCCTAAGGAGCGACCGTTTAAGATTGTGAATTGGGTATTGAATTTAGAGCGAGAGGTCTTGTACGAACGCATTAATAGGCGTGTTCATTTAATGCTGGCAGACGGACTCGAAGAAGAAGCACGTGGATTGATTGCGCATCAAGATTTAGTGAGCCTTCAAACTGTAGGTTACCGTGAATGGTGGCCGTATTTTAATGATGAATACGACCGTGAACGCACCATTGAGCTTATCCAACAATACAGCCGTCGCTATGCCAAAAGACAATTGACGTATTTCAAGCGCTTCGAAAGTGCTTTATGGCTCGATCCTAACGACATCAACGGGCAAGAGGAATCTTTACGAAAAGCAGGTATAATGTAATCATGTACATCAACTTCTTCTCCCTTTCACAACTCATGACGGGCTCCATCTATTTATTGGGGCAAAAGATCGACGAAGCTATTCGTTCCAAAAGAGCTAAGTATGCCCTGTATCCCACCATATGCGTTGGGAATTTTCAGGCGGGAGGAACTGGCAAAACACCAGCGACATTATGGATTGCGAAGCAGTTAAAAGCACTGGGCTATTCTCCCATTATTCTGATCAGGGGCTATAAAGGTGCTGTTTCGCAAAGTACTATCGTTGATTCCAAAAATGCAAACATCTACGGAGACGAAACCATTTTGCATGCACAGTACTTCCCCACAATCGTCGGTAAGAATCGACAAGAAAGTGCTCGCCTCGCCGAGACCATTCAAGGAGATAAAAAAGTCTTAGTCATGGACGACGGTTTGCAGCACTACGAACTACTTAAAGATTTCAGCATTGTATGTCAGAAGAGGCTAAGATTTGAGGCGGACAGCATGTTACCCATTGGTCGCCTTCGCCAGATCCCACATACTAATATTAATGCAATCCTTTCACAAATAAATGAAGCGGGATACCAGAAGGTTGAATCTTGGAAAGGCATCCCTGAATATACCTTCGCACGAGAAACTGTTTTAAGATCTGGAAGCAAAGAGCAAGGTTTGGTGGTTTGCGGTGTTGCGAATCCGGATGATTGCTTATACCAAATTCAGAAAGCAGGTGGCTTCATTGGAAATGAAATGAAGTTCCGGGACCACCATCGTTACAGTGCAGCCGATCTCGCTCGTATCGAAAAGGCGGCGAA
>NYXD01000024.1 GCA_002685435.1 Cryomorphaceae bacterium
CCCGTGCGTTCTCCCCAAACGCCCAACTGCTCAATAGCAGCGGCACGAAAGGTATCCGCAGCACCCAGTACAACATTATATCCTTTGTTTTTGAATTGGTGGGCAAGCTTACCTATGGTTGTAGTTTTCCCTACACCATTCACTCCGACCACCATAAGAACGTACGGCCCCTGGGTTTTAGGAAGCTCAAAGTCTTCCCAAGCACCGCGTTCGTGCTGCATGAGCCCCGAGATGATCTCGTAAAGCATCTGCATCAGCTCGTCCTGATTCATGACTTTATCGCGCGCCACGCGCTCTTCCAAAGCCTCTATAATCTTAACCGTCGTATCTAGACCCACATCAGAAGTAATCAACGCCTCTTCAATATCATCTAAAACCTCATCATCTACCGAACTCTTACCAGCGACGGCGCGCGTAATCTTTTCGAATACACTACTGCGCGTTTTCTCAAGGCCTTGATCTAAGGTCTCTTTCTTGTCTTTGGTAAAGAATTTTGAAAAGAAGCTCATACGACTGCAATAATTAGATAAAAAAAAACCACTCCGGGGAGTGGTTCAAATATCGTGATTAAAGACGGATCTTATTTCAAGAAGTCTTTAGCTAAATCTTTAGGCACTACACGTGTTTCAAAAGAGTACGACCCTTTTGCGTTTTTTACCATGTTGATCACTTTCGTGAATTGCTTAGCGTCAGCTGACTTAAGCGTTGCTACTACTTTCTTTGCCATCTTACTTAATCTCTTTATGAACAGTCATACGCTTTAATACAGGGTTGAATTTTTTCAACTCCATACGATCCGGCGTATTCTTTTTGTTCTTTGTTGTAATGTAACGAGAAGTACCTGGCATACCTGACTCTTTATGCTCGGTACACTCTAGGATTACTTGAACGCGGTTACCTTTCTTGGCCATGTCCTATATTATTTTACTACGTATCCGTTAGCTGCTGCATCTTTCAATACTGCAGAGATACCTTTTTTATTGATAGTCTTCAATGTAGAAGCAGCAACCTTCAAAGTAACCCAACGGTCCTCTTCAGGGATGTAAAACTTCTTAGTGAACAAGTTCGCGTTGAACTTTCTCTTGTTCTTTTTATTAGAAAAGGAAACATTGTTTCCCGTCATTGCCTTCTTACCGGTCAAATCACAAACACGTGACATAAGCTATTTTCTTTTCTGGGTTGTACCAAAATGGTTTGCAAAATTAAGTCAATAAATATAATTGACCAACATTACTTACCCATAATCTTCAACTTCTTTGAGTAATAAATTTAACGCCGCGAATATAGTCTTTTGAATGTTGCGTTCACGCACCTTACCAAAGACAAACTTCTCAGTAATGGTGCGGGTTGGACCCGCAATAGCAATCCAGCTGGTTCCAACAGGCTTATCCGGAGTTCCACCTCCAGGACCTGCGATACCACTGACCGCAACGGCAAAATCTACATTTAATTTCACTCGTGCCCCCTCCGACATCTGTCGAACGACTTCCTCGCTTACGGCACCTTTTTCTACAATGGTCTTTTGATCCACACCCAAAAGAGTCTCTTTGATTTCGTATGAATAGGCAACAATACTGCCCTCGAAATATGCCGAAGATCCTGAAACACTAACCAGCGTTGCGCCAATACCCCCACCCGTACAACTTTCCGCGGTGCCGACGGTGAGGCCTTTTTGCGTCAGCACTTCACCTAAATACTTTTCGATTGCACTGTTCGAACCGTCCATCAATGGATCCCCAACTGCCTCCTTAAGCACACGCGCTGCTGCTTCAAGATCTGCATTTAGATTGTCCGCACGTTTACCGCGTGCCGTGAGGCGTAATCGGACCAAGCCAGGCTTTGGGAGGTAGGCCAATTTTATATTCTCCGGAAATTTACTTTCATGCGGTTCAATCTGATCCGCCAAAACACTTTCAGGAATACCCACTACAAACAACGTTTTGTGCTTGATTTGGTAGTCGATTTCATCCTGCAAGAGCGGTAGAAGTTCATCTTTAATAATCCCCTTCATCTCATACGGCACACCCGGCAAACTGACAATGCGTCTTCCTTCGTGGCGAAAAAGCATGCCTGGTGCCGTTCCTTTGTGATTGAAGAGGACCTCACAATTGTCCGGAACCTCAGCTTGAAATTTATTTCGCTCGACCGGTTTGCGTCCGAAGCCTTCGAATAATTTCACGATGTGCTCCCAAACATCTGCTCGAAAAACCATTTGAGCGCCGAAGTAGCGTGCCAGAGTTTGTTTCGTTAGATCATCCTTTGTCGGGCCCAAACCGCCCGTCATGATGACCAGTTCAGTCGAGGGTAACAAACCCTCTAAAGCGTCTATTATNGCCTCAGCGGTATCTGTAATACTGTTGATGCGGGAAATTTCAATTCCCTCTAGATTGAAGGTCTGACCAATCCAAGCACTGTTAGTATCGACGATTTGTCCAATTAAAATTTCATCGCCTATCGTAATGATCTCTGCTTTCACTTCCTTTACTTTTGAGGAGACCAAAGATACTATTCATGTTACCGCACGCTCCATCCGAACTCATTCTTAATCCCGACGGTAGTGTTTACCATCTGGGACTCACAGGTGAGGACATCCCTAATCTGATTTTTACCGTAGGTGATCCAGACCGCGTGAGCGGCGTAACACAGCACTTCGACTCTATTGCATGGACTAAACAACGACGTGAGTTCACTATTGTTCGAGGTACGCTTAAAGAGAAAGACGTATTGGTTTTGTCTACCGGAATGGGGACGGATAATATTGATATTGTCGTGAATGAATTAGACGCGGCGGTGAATATTGACCCCAAGACCCGAATGAACCGGACCCAATTGCGTAAGCTCACCATCATCCGTATCGGCACTAGTGGAGCCATAGATCCAAACATTCCGCTCGGCACGCATCTTTTGAGTGCGGGCGCGCTTGCCTTTGACGGACTGCTTCCCTTCTACCAACATCCCTTCAAAACGGTTACCGTACCTGGCGCGCCCCTCGACCCGTTTTATATTCCTGCGCCATGCAACACAAGCAATGCCCAAGGCATACCGGAATTAATGTTGGGCATAACTGCAACCTTACCCGGTTTTTATGCGCCACAAGGTCGAACCATTCGCACTTCTTCAGTTTTTAAAGAAGCTATGGACGTGCTGCATCATCAATCTTTTGACGGCCACTCGTTGACCAATTTCGAAATGGAAACCGCGGGCATCTACGCCCTTGCCACCCTATTGGGGCACGAAGCATATAGTTTCTCGGCATTGCTCGCGAATCGAGCCGCTGGAACGTTTCATGACACGCCGGCACAGGCGGTGGAGTCGCTTATTCGCAAGGTGCTGGACTGGGCAGTGGAACTGGACGCATAAAGGCAAAAAAAACGCCCGCGAAGGCGGGCGTTCTACTTTCTATTGGATGAAGCGCTTACTTCGCCACGTTCACTGAACGCAGTTCACGAATCACTGTAACCTTTACTTGACCTGGATAAGTCATTTCAGTTTGAATCTTCTGAGAGATGTCGTAGGAGATTTGAGCGGCCATTGCATCGGTCACTTTTTCACTCTCCACCATTACGCGCAACTCGCGGCCCGCTTGAATCGCGTACGCTTTGGTTACACCGTCAAAGTCATATGCAACGTTCTCAAGGTCTTTCAGACGTTGAATGTAGCTGTCTGCCACCATACGTCGAGCGCCAGGACGTGCACCAGAAATGGCATCACAGACCTGTACAATAGGCGAAATCAATGAAGTCATCTCAATCTCATCGTGGTGTGCACCAATGGCATTACAGACCTCAGGCTTCTCGCCGTACTTCTCTGCCCATTGCATACCTAAGATGGCATGCGGCAGATCCGTCTCTTCGTGTGGCACTTTACCTATATCGTGCAATAATCCGGCACGTTTTGCAATTTTAGGATTGAGTCCCAATTCCGAAGCCATAATGGCACATAAGTTTGCCACCTCTCGACTGTGTTGAAGTAGGTTCTGTCCATAAGACGAACGGTACTTCATACGACCTACGGTTTTGATGAGTTCCGGATGAAGGCCATGAATACCTAAATCAATCGCTGTACGCTTTCCAATCTGAATAATCTCTTCTTCAATCTGCTTGGTCGTTTTCGCTACCACTTCTTCAACACGAGCAGGGTGTATACGTCCGTCGCTGACTAATTTGTGCATTGACAAGCGTGCTATTTCACGACGCACGGGATCAAAACAACTCAAAAGAATCGCTTCTGGTGTATCATCTACAATAATTTCAACACCTGTGGCCGCCTCAATGGCGCGAATATTACGTCCTTCACGACCAATGATTTTACCTTTAATATCGTCGTTCTCAATATTAAATACCGAGACCGCATTTTCAATGGCATTTTCTGTAGCCACACGCTGTATACTCTGAATAACTACTTTTTTCGCTTCCTGATTCGCAGTAAGCTTCGCCTCTTCAATAGTATTTTGAACGATGGCTTGCGCATCCAACTTCGCTTTATCCTTCAAAGCTTGAATCATCTGCTGCTTTGCCTCCTCTTCGGTCATTCCCGAAAGACTTTCTAGTTCAGCAATCTGTTTATCGCGAAGCTTCTCGACCTCACGAACACGCGAATCCAAAGACTCACGCTTTTTAGCTAGTGTCTCCTTTTCGCGCTCTAAGTTGCGCTGGTCCTTCTTATACTCCTCAATGCTCTTCTTTAGACGTTCGTCTTTTTCACGAAATGAATTCTGACGTTCGGCTAATTTTTGATCGCGCTTCTGTACAGCACGCTCATGCTCTTCTTTCAGGTTTAAGAAACGTTCTTTCGCTTCTAGTGCCCTATCTTTTTTATGCTGCTCTGCGGCTTTTTTCGCCTCTGTAATCATGAGGGCACCTCGTTTTTTCAGTGCGTTTTGCCAGAGTACATAGCCTCCAGCTAAACCGATCAAAAGACCTACTACAGCAGCAATTATTGTCATTACCATACCACTATTGGGTTTACTGTTTTTAAAAAATCCCGCACCTGCTATGCATGTTGTCTAAACTCCTAAATATCAGGATCTGTACTAGCCGTGACGCCTTGACCTTCCACTGGAGTGAACTCCCTCAAAGAGGTGCGGCCTGCTCGTAACGTCACGAGCGAAGTCCATAACAACGTGCTCGTTGAGTTTAGCACAAAAAATAGCAAGTACGGGAAAGTGTTTATCCGTTTTGTAGGGCTGCGTCTAGCACAGCTTCCACATCAGCCAGCGCTTTGCCGGCTTGGGACTGAACATCTTGAGATTGTTTTAGTGCGATTTCCGCTTTGGAAGCAAGCTGCAGCGCACACATACTAAGTACATCCTGCTTGTCTTGCACAGCATACCGGCTTTCAAACCGTGCCACTGCATCATTTATGGTTTTCACCGCCGCTCTAATCTGCTCCTCCTCTTCCCGTTTAATGGTCAGCGGATAAGTTCTATTCGCAATGGTGACTTTTATTTTTAACGTGTTCTCACTCACGGAGGTTACGCACTTAACAATTTCAAACAACGGTCAATCTCCCGTACCAACTCCGCAATCTTCTCTTCGCTGTACGTGTCTTTTGCGGGCGAACCACTCTGGACAGTTAATGCGAGATTGCGTTGTTGCAACTGATCTTGAAAATCTGCATGTTCCGCTTGCAAGGCTGCGAGAGTTTCTTGCAAATGGTCAATTTGTTCTTCCAACTCCTTAACTTTCGACTGTAATTCCGCATTGCGATTGGCCACTTTTGAGGCCTTATCTACCACACGCTGAAGTACTTCAGAAATTTCAGTAGTCATTTAAATCAGTTTCCTCCAAATATACCATAATTGTAGCTTTGTAGAATGTTAAATCGGTCCCTAATTCTTGGGTTGTTACTAACGACCTCACTTTTAAGCGCTCAATCCGCCTTTGCCCCTAGTCCTCCATTAGACATTCCATTAGTACTTAGTGGAACTTTCGCGGAATTGCGCGGAAACCACTTCCACGGCGGCATAGACATCAAGACTCAAGGCCGTAGTGGCCTTAAAATCTATTCCGTAGCAGCCGGTTATGTCAGTCGAATCGCTGTGAATCCATACGGGTACGGAAATGCACTTTATCTGCGCCACCCCGAAGGATATACCACCGTTTACGGCCACTTAAACGCATTTTACCCGGAGCTTGAGGCATGGGTAGAAGAACAACTGTGCGACCGCAGCAAGAA
>NYXD01000025.1 GCA_002685435.1 Cryomorphaceae bacterium
CTTGCATATATCTTGCCAGTTGCGTACACACTCGCAGCATGAACAAGCGCCTCGCGCCCCCTTGCAGCGCAGCGGGCGCGCTTCCAAGCCTGGGCATGTGTCCCCGCACCGCCCTGCAACTCGCCGCCCCTCCATTCTCGAGGCGTTGGAACTCAAACGGCCGTTCCAACAAGCAGGCGCACCACCTACGCGTTTGGCGAGCGGCGCGTGTTTCATTGGATGTTGCCCGATTGCTGCGCACGCGCTCAGCTTCCACTCCTCATTCAATGGCCGAGGCAACACCGTCTACGAAAGTTAAAACGTCTTCAACGCTAAGTGGGGAGGTAATGTCTTGTGAAAGGCGAAAAGCGATTTCAGGTTCTGCGCGAGGGTGGATGCATTGTGAACGTACTAAAGGCGTTTTACTGGTAATTTGCATATCATCCGTTAATTGGCCAATAATCATATCTTCGACCCCCATTTGCTTCATTTTTGCAACTGAAGTAAATCCCATTTTTACACCGACGACCGTATGCCCCTCACCAATACGCTCCTGAATAAGGGCATGCTGAATCCTATATGCGTCGTCGAGCGTGTAGGTATGTTGAGTAGAGAATTGATTGCGGGGTTGTTGTGCACGCGCACTTTGGTGAAGGGCTTTTGCCCACTGGTTATGTGGAATCATAATTTGATGCAAATATTTTTAGGTTCAGTAAAAAATCGCAGTGCTTCAAAACCACCTTCGCGGCCCACACCACTTTGCTTAACGCCGCCAAAGGGTGTGCGAAGATCGCGTAGCAGCCAGCAATTTACCCAAATGATACCGGCGTGGAGACGAGCAGCCATTCGGTGGGCCACTTGAAGGTTGGTTGTCCAAACCGTGGCTGCCAAACCGTATGCCGTGCTGTTGCCTAGAGCAAGTGCCTCCTCTTCTGTATCAAAAGGCGTGAGGGTAACTACAGGACCAAAGATTTCTTCTTGATTGGTGCGGCATGTAGCGTCGAGATTTTCGAAAACGGTCGGTTCTATGAAGTAGCCGTTTTTGCAACGACCCTCTAATTTGACTGGGTTGCCACCGGTGAGTAGCGTGCCGCCTTCTTCTTCAGCGACGGCTATGTGCGAAAGGACTTTTTCAAAATGGGCTTTGCTCACAACCGCCCCCGTTCTGGTACTTTCTTCGAGTGGATCACCAACAGTGAGGCCCTTAACACGAGCGACAAAGGCTTCTTTGAATTTATCGTAGATGCCGCGCTGTATATAGATCCGCGATCCGCAAAGACAGATCTGACCCTGGTTAGCGAATGCCGCGCGAACACTGGTTTTAACGGCTTCTTCGAAATCACAATCTTCGAAAATGATGTTGGCATTTTTACCGCCCAACTCAAGGCTTAGTTTTTTAAACATTGGTGCGGCAACGGCACTAATGGCTTTACCGGTTTGTGTACCTCCCGTAAAGGAAATGATGGGAATGTCTTGATGGGCAACAATGGCTGCTCCAACCTCCGCGCCTAATCCATGTACAATGTTTAGAACACCAGGAGGAAAGTCGATATCGTCTAAAATCTGACACAATAAAAAAGCTGTTGCAGGGGTGACTTCCGACGGTTTTGCAACCACCGTATTACCGGCTGCAAGAGCTGGGGCAATTTTCCAGGTAAATAAATAGAGGGGTAAATTCCAAGGCGAAATGCACCCGGCGACACCCACGGGTTGACGCAGCGTATAGTTAAACCCATGCGTTCCCATATCGTGAGTTTCATACGCATCGTGTAAGATTGCAGTAGCATAAAATTTAAAATTATCCCGAGCGCGAGGAATATCCACAGCAGTGGCTAGCGAAAGCGGTTTTCCATTATCGATAGATTCTGCAAGAGCCAATTCCGGCAAGCGTCGTTCAATCTCATTCGCGACCTTTAACATCCACGCACTTCGCTCCGCTGCAGGTAGCGCGCTCCAGTGAGGAAATGCTTCGCGTGCAGCTTCGGTGGCGAGCTTTACATCTTTTTCGCTGGACCTGGGTATGCGTCCATAGGCTTCTCCCGTAGCAGGATTAGTATTAGTAAGGTATTGTTTGTGAAGGGGTTCAAGGAACTTTCCTCCAATGTAATTCTGTAAATCCATAGCTGTGATCTGTCCGTACGAATATAAGGAAGGGTGAGGCAGGATGAAATCGGTTTTGAATTTCATAAATTGAGGTCCCAAAGCAAACTCAAATGGCTGTACCAAAACCCTTCAATTTTCAGCAGTGGCTGGATGAAAATAGAGACCTTCTTAAGCCCCCAGTGGCGAATAAGAATTTGACCCCGGAATCGGACGACTACATCGTAATGGTAGTAGCAGGGCCAAACGCTCGAAAAGATTACCATTACAATGAAACGGAAGAGTTTTTCTACCAGTTAGAAGGCAACATCACGGTTAAAGTGCAAGTGGATGGTGAGGCACATGAACTGCATTTGGGTCCAGGGGATATGATGACCGTTCCTGCAAAAACGCCACACAGTCCTATTCGTCACGAAGGCAGTATCGGTCTTGTGATTGAGCGCATACGTGAGGGTCGTGGATTCACGGACGGTTTAATGTGGTTTTGTGATGAATGCAACAGTAAACTACACGAAACCTATTTTGAGTTGAAAGATGTTGAGAAAGACTTTCTACCGCATTTCCGAGACTATTATGGCAACGAATCTAACCGTACCTGCAAGAATTGTGGGCACGTAATGGAGGTTGATTCAAGATTCGTTTAGGGTATGTGTCAGGTTACATCAAGAAATTTTACGGTTGACATCCATACACACATTTTGCCCGAACACATCCCGAATTTTAGGGAGAAGTTTGGCTATGGAGGATTTATAACGCTGGATCATCATAAGAGCTGCAGCGCTCGAATGATGAAAGATGGCGAGTTTTTTCGCGAGGTTGAAGACAATTGTTGGAGCCCTGAAGCGCGCATGAAAGAATGCGGTCACCACCATGTGGATGTTCAGGTGTTGTCCACAGTTCCCGTGATGTTTAGTTATTGGGCGAAACCTAAAGATACGCTCGAAGTGGCCCAATTTTTAAACGACCACATTGCCCAAATATGCGACCGATACCCCACCCGTTTTGTTGGCCTTGGAACATTGCCAATGCAAGCACCGGATTTGGCCATTGAAGAATTGCGTCGGTGCAAAGAAATTGGGCTAAAGGGTATTCAGATCGGAACACACATTAACGACTGGAATCTCGATGCTCCGGAGTTATTTCCCATTTTTGAGGCGTGTCAAGATCTAGATATGGCCATTTTCGTCCACCCGTGGGACATGATGGCAAAGGAAAAAATGACAAAATATTGGTTGCCTTGGTTGGTCGGAATGCCTGCAGAAAGCTCGCTAGCTATTTGTTCGATGATCTTCGGTGGAGTTTTTGAGCGACTTCCCAAGCTGCGTGTTGCTTTTGCACACGGCGGTGGATCTTTCCCTGCGACGCTCGCACGTGTGCAACATGGATTTGACGTACGCCCAGACCTTTGTGCTGTAGATAACCCCATTGCCCCGAAAGAGTACATGGGTAAATTTTGGCTCGATTCGTTAGTCCATGATCCGCAGATGCTCGAATATATAGTGGGTCTTGTGGGTGAAAACAGGGTCGCATTGGGGACCGATTATCCTTTTCCGCTCGGCGAATTACAACCCGGTAAACTCATCAACGGAATGCCGTGGAGCGAGGAGCGTAAAGGAAAGCTGCTGCACGGCGCTGCACTGGAATGGCTAGGAATGGATTTATCTAACTTACTCCCCTAGAAAATACTTGGTACAGCTGCGAGAATTTCGGTAATTTTGACCCACATTAATACCTCCTATGAGTGATCCCATCAAACACGAATGCGGCATAGCGTTCGTTCGCCTGAGAAAGCCTCTCGAATACTACGTTGAAAAATACGGGACAGCATTTTACGGCCTAAACAAGATGTACCTCCTCATGGAGAAGCAGCGCAACCGCGGGCAAGACGGCGCAGGGCTTGCAAACATTAAACTTAATATGGCACCCGGTACGCGTTACATTTCACGCTACCGCTCAGTAGATACCAATAGTATTGGGGATATTTTCGGCAAAGTGCAAAAGCGCATTGCAGAAGGTATTGCAGGAGACGCCTCTCGTCTATCTGATGTGCCATGGCTGAAAGAGAATCTTCCCTTTACAGGAGAAGTCTTTTTGGGTCACCTGCGTTATGGAACCTACGGCGGGAATACGATCGAAGCATGCCACCCTTTTTTAAGACAAAACAACTGGCCAACTCGTAATTTGATTGTTGCGGGAAACTTTAATATGACTAATGTTGATGAGCTTTTCAATGAATTAGTTGAATTGGGTCAGCATCCTAAAGAGAAGGCGGATACGGTTACAATCATGGAAAAAATTGGTCATTTTCTTGATGAGGCTAATGACGATTTATACTACGAGCTCAAGGCAGAGGGCTATTCTAAAAAAGAGGCCACGGCAGAAATTGCCAACCGATTAGACCTTGCAGATATCCTACGCCGCGCCTCTAAAAAATGGGACGGCGGCTACGCAATGGCAGGGATGACTGGACACGGTGATTCTTTCGTGTTACGCGATCCTGCTGGAATTCGACCGGCCTACTATTATTACGATGACGAAATAGTTGTTGTGGCGTCTGAACGCCCTGTGATACAAACGGCACTGAACTTAAAATCTGAGCAAATCACAGAATTGCCACCAGGAAATGCACTTATTGTGAAGCATCATGGGGAGGTTTCGATTGACGAAATCAAAACTCCAACGGAATTTAAAGCATGTTCTTTTGAGCGAATTTACTTCTCTCGAGGAAACGATAAAGACATCTACAACGAACGCATCGAACTGGGACGTAGACTGATCCCAAGGATTGTCGATCTTGTTGATGGCGAAGTAGAAGACACGGTATTTTCCTTTATTCCAAACACGGCTGAGGTAAGCTTTTATGGCATGGTTAAAGGAATGGAAGATCATTTTAACACCTTGAAATACGACCGTATTACTGCATTAGAAAACCCGACGAACGACCAGCTGAAAGCGATTTTAGACTTGCGTCCACGGGTTGAAAAGGTGGCTTGGAAGGATGTTAAACTACGCACGTTTATTACAGAAGATAGCTCAAGAGATGAACTGGTTAGTCATGTTTATGACATAACGCACGGTTCGGTGAAACCGTCGGATCACTTGGTCGCGATTGACGACAGTATCGTACGTGGGACGACGTTGAAGCAAAGTATTCTCCGCATTTTTGACCGATTAAGCCCGAAGCATATCGTCATTGCTTCTTCTGCTCCTCAAATCCGTTACCCGGATTGCTACGGTATAGATATGGCGCGTATGGGAGATTTTGTGGCCTTCAGAGCTGCAATTGCCCTTTTAAAAGAACGCGGTCAAGAAGACGTGATTCAAACGGTCTATGAAAAATGTAAGGCCCAAGCCCATCTCGCCGACCACGAAGTACAAAACTTCGTTAAAGAGATTTACGAGCCATTTGAGGCACAAGAAATTAGTGACAAGATCGCCGATCTGCTAACACCTCCAGAGGTAAATGCCAGGGTTACAGTGCTGTATCAGACTATAGAAGATCTTCACAAGAGTTGTCCTGGTCACCCTGGCGATTGGTACTTCACAGGCGATTACCCGACACCAGGTGGAAACCGAGTCGTGAACAAGAGCTTCATGTATTACGTTGAAGGTCGTACAGAACGAGCCTACTAAGAACATGAAAATTTATACTAAAACTGGGGATAAGGGTCAAACCTCTTTGTTGAGCGGAAGTCGTGTTTCCAAAGCAGAAATGCGTTTAGAAGCGTACGGATCCTTTGACGAATTAAACAGTCATTTAGGAGTTTTAGCAGCGACTCTTCCTTCAGATCAGTTCCCCTATGCCCAGGCTATTCAAAGCGAACTTTTTGCCATGGGCTCGCACCTCGCAGTTGAGGGAACGCCAGAATTTCCCATGCCCCAGTTTAACGAAGATTTAGTGGGACAATTGGAACGCCAAATGGACCAATGGAATGAAATTCTCCCCGAACTAAAGAGTTTCATCTTACCGGGTGCACACACGCAAAGCGCACATTGTCACGTTGCACGTACCGTTTGTCGCCGAGCAGAACGCAGGGTAGTCGCTTTAACTAATGAAGTGGCGGTAGTGGGTGAAATCATATCGTTCGTGAATCGACTTTCAGATTTCTTATTTGTTATGGCACGTTGGATTGATTTTTCCAACGGTGCACCGGACAGAATTTGGACTCCTAAGTATTAAGCACTTACATTTTTTCTAAAGGTGTTGCATAAGTCAGCAGAAAAACTACTTTTGCACGACTGATAATGCATTAAAAGTTGTTGAAGACTTATGTACTGGACCTTAGAACTAGCATCTTATTTGAGTGACGCGCCATGGCCGGCAACTCGCGATGAGCTTATTGACTACGCTATCCGTACGGGAGCACCGTTGGAAGTAGTAGAGAACTTACAAGCCATCGAGGAAGAAGAGGAAGAAACCTACGAGAGTATCGAAGAAATCTGGCCAGACTATCCGTCTGAAGAAGATTTTCTTTGGAACGAAGAAGAATATTGATTTAAGGCCCCTTTTTAAGGGGCTTTTTTTTGGACCGATTGTTTACGTGCTGCAGAATAGTTAAGACCGTTGGGAATATTGCAAAATTCCAATCTACAGACCGCGTTTTGTGTTGTACTTTTGATTGTAAATCCAATACTTCTACATGGATAGATTTTCATTTTTAGGAAGCGTTCACGCCCAATTGATCGAAGATCAATACGAGCACTACCTTAAAAATCCAGACGGCCTTGAGCCGAGCTGGCGTGCATTTTTTCAAGGATATGATTTCGCGAAAGAAGTCTATTCTGAAGAGGATCTTGAGGGCGCGGGTGTGCCTGAAGAGGTTATTAAAGAGTTTCACGTTTTGAATTTGATTCAAGGCTACCGTTCGCGTGGGCATTTGTTTACGAAGACAAACCCGGTTCGCATGCGTCGCAGTTACGAACCTACCCTGGACATTAAAAACTTTGGATTAAGCAAAGACGATCTTGATACACCGTTTAATGCAGCCACAGAATTGGGACTGCCAGGAGCGACGAAGTTGCGCGAAATTATCTCGCATTTAGAAGCAATCTACTGCCAGAGCACAGGGGTAGAGTACAACTATATTCGAGATCCAGAGCGCCGCACATGGATTAAAAATTGGATCCATAAAGACGACAACCAGCCTAAACTCTCCATTGAAGAGAAAAAGCAAATTCTACATAAACTTAATCAGGCTGTTAGCTTCGAGTCGTTCTTGAATACAAAATTTGTAGGACAAAAACGTTTTTCGATAGAAGGTGCGGAAGCATTGATTCCAGGCTTGGACGAAGCGGTTAATCATGGTGCTCGTTACGGTGTAAAAGAATTTGTTTTAGGTATGGCCCACCGCGGCAGATTAAACGTTTTGACGAATGTTTTCGGAAAACCGCGTAAACAGATATTTTCAGAATTTGAGGGAAAGGCTTTTGACGATGTGACCATCGATGGCGATGTAAAGTATCATTTAGGCCATACGACTGTTCACAGGACAGTGGACGGAAAGGACGTAGTAATGAATATTGCGCCCAACCCGTCACATCTCGAGGCCGTTGATCCAGTTGTAGAGGGCATTGCCCGTGCTAAAATCAACAACGACTACGGTATGGAATCGGGAAAGGTATTGCCTATTCTCATTCACGGTGATGCTGCAGTTGCTGCACAAGGTGTAGTATACGAAACGCTTCAGATGGAAAAATTGGCAGGTTACAGCACTGGCGGAACCTTGCATATTGTCATCAATAATCAGGTAGGTTTTACTACAAATTATCTTGATGCACGTTCTTCTACCTATTGTACGGATATAGCAAAGGTGATTTTGGCTCCAGTACTTCATGTGAATGGAGATGATCCTGAAGCATTAGTGCACGCGATGCGTTTAGCCATTGAATACCGCCAACGTTTTCAGCGCGATATTTTTATTGACTTATTGTGTTACCGGAAATACGGACATAACGAAGGCGACGAACCTAGATTTACGCAGCCATTATTATACAAGGCTATATCCAAGCACCCAAACCCACGCGAAATTTATGCGCAACGTTTGATGAGTGAAGGCGTCGCTACGCAGATTATGGTCAAGGAGATGCAGGAAGAGTTTAAATCTATGCTCGAGCTCGACTTTGACGAGGCTAAAAAAATCAAACACAATGTGATTACTCCTTTCATGGAAAAGGAGTGGGTAGATTATCCTAGCGCAGAGCCTGGTGAAATGCTACATCCGGTAGATACAACCTTTGATCTAGATAAGTTAAAGGACATTGCGAAACATATTACGACACTACCAGAAGGGAAGAAGTTCTTAAAGAAAACAGTCCGCTTGATGGGGGATCGCGCCGCACAAGTCTTTGAACGCAACGCTATAGATTGGGGTATGGGCGAATTACTTGCCTATGGCTCACTACTTGCAGAAGATTATAATATTCGAATTTCAGGAGAAGATGTGGAGCGTGGAACGTTCTCGCACCGTCATGCCATCTTAAAAGTAGAGGACAGTGGCGAAGAGGTCAACCTACTCAACGAATATCCTGGAAAAGAAGGCCGTTTCGCCATCTATAATTCATTGTTGAGTGAATATGCGGTAATGGGTTTTGATTACGGATATGCGATGGCATCCCCAGATACTTTGACCATTTGGGAGGCCCAATTCGGTGATTTTGCAAACGGCGCCCAGATCATGATTGACCAATTCCTCTCTGCTGCGGAAGATAAATGGAAAGTACAGAACGGTTTGGTCTTACTTCTTCCGCACGGTTACGAAGGGCAAGGTGCAGAGCACAGTTCTGCTCGATTGGAGCGTTTCTTGCAGATGTGTGCCCAGGAAAACATGACGGTAGCGAACTGTACTACTCCGGCAAATTTTTATCATTTGCTTCGCCGCCAGCACAAGCGCCACTTCAGACGTCCGCTCGTAGTAATGTCGCCAAAGAGTTTGTTGCGTTTGCCAAAAGCGCAAAGTACTATGGAAGAATTGGCCCACGGTACATTCCAACCGATCGTATCGGATTCCACGGTAGCTCCAGAAAAAGTCACGAAAGTGGTCTTCTGTTCAGGGAAACTGTATTACGAGCTTGCGGACGAGCGTGAAGCACAAGGCGCGGATCACGTGGCAATCATTAGGATTGAACAATTGTACCCGCTCGATGATCTTGCCATCAAGCAGGAAGTAGCAAAATACCCGAACGCAGCAATGCATGTTTGGGCGCAAGAAGAACCAGCGAATATGGGGGCATGGACCTACATGTTGTGGCAAATGCACCAACAGTTGACTCTCGTGAGTCCAGCACCAAGTGCAGCAACGGCGAGCGGATCAAATAAAGTGGCCTTGCAGCGCCAAAGAGAAACTATAGAACGAGTATTTAGCATTTAAGTCTATCAGATATGTTAGAAATGAAAGTGCCTTCACCAGGCGAATCCATTACTGAAGTTGAAATCGCAACCTGGCTGGTAAGCGATGGCGACTATGTAGAAAAAGATCAAGCCATTGCTGAGGTCGACTCTGACAAAGCAACGCTTGAATTACCTGCAGAAGAAGGTGGAATTATCACCTTAAAAGCAGAAGAAGGCGACACCGTTGAGGTGGGTCAAGTCGTTTGTTTGATCGATACCAGCGCCGCGCGTCCAGAGGGCAGTGCTGCACCGGCGACATCGGCACCAAATCCAGAGCCTGTGGCAGCTCCAGCAGCTCCAGCAGCTACGACCTACGCTACAGGCACGGCTTCCCCTGCTGCCAAGAAAATGATGGCCGAAACTGGCGCATCTGTAGCGAAAGGAACCGGTAAAGATGGACGTATTACTAAGGCAGATGTGATTGATGCAGTAGCCTCTATGGGTTCATCTGACCACGGCGAGCGTGCGCAGACGCGCAAGAAGATGAGCAGTCTTCGTCGCAAATTGGCCAGTAGATTAGTTACAGTGAAGAATGAAACGGCGATGCTTACCACCTTTAACGAGGTAGATATGAAGCCGATTTTCGACTTGCGTAACGAATATAAAAACGAGTTTTTTGAGAAGCACGGGGTGAAATTAGGCTTTATGAGCTTCTTCACGCTTGCTGCGACACGTGCACTTAAAATGTACCCTTCTACTAACAGCATGATTGACGGTAACGAGCTTGTGAGCTTTGATTACGTTGATGTAAGTGTTGCTGTAAGTGGCCCAAAGGGATTGATGGTGCCTGTCGTTCGCAACGCAGAAACCTTAGATTTCGCTGGGGTAGAAAGTGAAATAGGTCGCCTAGCAACAAAGGTACGTGACGGTAAAATCACCGTGGATGAGATGACAGGAGGAACCTTTACCATTACCAACGGTGGCGTTTTTGGCTCTATGCTTTCTACACCAATCATCAACCCCCCACAAAGTGCCATTTTAGGCATGCACAACATTATTCAGCGCCCAGTTGCAGTTGATGGTGAAGTAGTCATTCGCCCCATGATGTACGTTGCATTGAGCT
Source organism: Cryomorphaceae bacterium (assembly GCA_002685435.1). The sequence goes on from NYXD01000025.1 coordinate 10,530, forward strand.
ACGACCACCGCGTCATTGACGGTCGCGAAAGTGTGGGTACGTTGGTGGCCATAAAAGAAGCGCTTGAGAATCCAGCAGAAGTACTGATGGAAGGGAATGTTCGTAAAGCTTTAGGCTTATAACGAGGCCTTAAATTCTTATATTTGGGAGCGCTGCCTGAAAGGGCAGCGCTCTTTTGATTTACAAACAGAAATAACAACGCATGAAAAGATTTATTTCGGGCCTATTAACCCTAGCCTTGGTCCTGAGTTCTGTAGTTTCTACGGCACACGAAGGGATGTGGTTGCCTATGCTGATCAAGCGCCTCAATATGGCGGAGATGCAAGCAAACGGTTTGAATTTGACCGCAGAAGAATTATACGATATTAATAACGCATCTGTAAAAGACGCCATCGTTTCTTTGGGTGGTTTTTGTACGGGCGAGATCATCTCTGATCAGGGATTAATGCTGACGAACCACCACTGTGGTTACGATGCCATTCGTTCGCATTCAACAGTTGAAAACGACTACTTAACTGACGGTTTCTGGGCAATGACTCGCGAAGAAGAGCGTACCAACCCAGGATTGACGGCGGCGATTTTAGTTCGTATGGAGGACGTAACGGATAAAGTTATGGCCGAACTCACAGAGGATATGTCCGAAGCAGAGCGCGCTGCAAAAGCGAAGGAAGTAGGTGATGCATTGGCCAAAGAAGCTACGGAAGGTACCGTTCATAACGGGTATGTACGCAGCTTCTTTCACAATAACGAATATTACCTCTTCGTCTACAACACGTATAAAGATGTTCGTCTTGTAGGTGCACCACCAAGCAGTGTCGGAAAATACGGCGGCGATACAGACAACTGGATGTGGCCACGTCACACGGGTGATTTTTCTATGTTCCGTATTTATGCTAATGCAGAAGGTAACCCTTCTGATGTAAGTGCAGATAACGTTCCATTGACTCCAAAGCACCATTTGCCAGTAAGTTTGAACGGTGTGAAAGAAGGAGACTTCAGTATGGTATTTGGTTTCCCAGGTTCTACGGATAGATTCCTTACTTCTACAGGTATTGAACAAGCCATCAACTTATACAACCCAACGGTGGTTGAGATTCGCGAACAGAAATTGGCCATTATGAAAAAGGCTATGGATGCGGATGATGCAGTGCGCATTGCATTGGCCTCCAACTATGCTTCAACAGCGAACTACTGGAAGTACTTCATAGGTCAAACAGAGCAGCTCAAGAAAAACCGTGTAAAAGAGAAGAAAGAAGCCATCGAAGCACGTTATATGGAGTGGGCTCAAGCAGACCCATCGCGCTCAGAATATACAGGTGCATTGGATCTATTGAATGAAGCTTATGCTGCAACGGACGCTACTGTAAAAGGCGGCGTTTATTTAATGGAAGCCGGAATACGTGGTGCTTCTTTGCCGCTGTATGCGTTCCGCTTAGGACGCATGTTAAGTGCACTTTCGAGCTCAGAAGATCTTGAAGCAGATAAAGCGGCTGCATTGGCTTATGCTGAAAACCACTTCGCAGAATACCAAGCTGATGTTGACCGAGCTTTAGCTGCTAAAGTCTGGGGCATGTGGATGGAAAACGTACCAGCTGATCAACAGCCGAGCATCTTCACTGAAGTTCGCGATAGTATGGGCGGTGACGTGACCGTACTTGCCACTGAGGTTTATGATAATTCCATTTATGCATCTATGGAAGCTCTAAAATCCTGGATGGAGACTATGGACGCTGATGCACTGAAAGCAGATATGGGTGGTAAAGTCGCTTCGAGCTTCATCATGACGTACTTCGGTAATCAACAAGGCAATGCTGAGGTAAGCGAAAAAATGGAAAAAGGCTACCGTTTATTTACGGATGGGCTGCGTCAAGCNATGCCTGAGAAAACATTTGCACCGGATGCGAATTCTACGCCACGTATGACTTGGNGTGTTGTGGGTTCTTACGATCCTCAGGATGCCGTTCACTACGACTACATAACTACGTTGGACGGTGTGATGCAGAAAGAAGATCCGAGCAATGACGAATTCATAGTTCCTGCACGTTTGAAGGAGTTGTACAATGCTAAAGACTATGGTCGCTATGCAGACGAGAATGGAGATTTGGTGGTAAACTTTATCTCGAATAACGACATCACTGGCGGTAATTCAGGTTCTCCTGTAATTAATGGCGACGGTGAATTGATCGGAACTGCGTTTGATGGAAACTGGGAGGCGATGTCAGGTGATATCTTCTTCGAAGACCAGCTGCAACGTTGTATTTCTGTAGATATCCGCTACACCTTGTTTATCATTGATAAATATGCAGGTGCCGGTCATTTAGTTGATGAAATGACTGTGGTACAAGGAAAGAAGAAGCGCAGAAAGCGCCGTAAATAATCCATAGATAAGTAAAATGTTAAAGACCCTCGCTCGCTTTTCGAGCGGGGGTTTTTATATTAGAACTATGAAATTCGGAGTACTACTACTTGTAGGAATAGTATTGTCTGGCTGTGCAGTTAAGACTGTAAATGCAGTCCCAACTGATCCCAACTGTATTTGCACCCAGGAATATGACCCTGTTTGTATTAAAGAGAATGGGGTTCGCTACCGTTACAGCAATCCATGTATGGCTGCTTGTGACGGCTATTCTGAAGACGATTACGTTAGATGTCGTTGAGTTCTATTTGCTTTNAAGAGGCAACATAAAGTATGTCTTGAACTATGCATTGAAGCCTACTCTTCCAAGCTGTCTTCAACGTAGTCTAATACCTTCGTCATCAAGTGCAATCTATCTTTTCCGCGCACATTATGCGGGTGCATCGGGTAAGGGAAGAAATCCATTTGTACACCTGCATCGATGAAGGCTTTTACCAAGCTTAGATTGTGCTGCATCACCACTACATCATCCACGGTTCCATGGATGAGCANNAGGTCACCTTCCAAGTCTTCTACGTGGTTGTGCAGGCGGTTGGCGGTATAACCTTCCTCATTTTCTTCAGGTCGGTCCATGTAGCGTTCGCCATACATTACTTCGTAGTATTTCCAATCGGTCACAGGGCCACCGGCAACCCCCGCCTTGAAAGTGCCCGGCTTGCGTAACATGAGTGAGGTAGTCATGAATCCTCCGTAGCTCCAACCGTGAACCGCCATGCGGTCGCCATCGATGTAAGGAAGGGATTTGAGGTGTGCTACACCGGCCAACTGATCTTCCATTTCAACAGTACCAAGCTGGCGGTGGATCTGTTGCTCAAAATCCGTTCCGCGGTGGGCGGAACCTCTATTATCAAGCGTAAAAACAATGTATCCGCGGTTGGCAAATTCGTTCATCCAAAAGGGACCACCTCCGTTCCAACGGTTCGTAACCATTTGTGCGTGTGGTCCGCCGTAGACGTAAACCAGTACTGGGTATTTTTTATTAGGATCAAAGTCAAAAGGCAAATAGGTTCTCGTGTAAAGCGTTGATCCGTCTGGGCCCGTAATGCTGCTCAGGTTGGGCTTGCGAATGTTAGTGCCCTCGAAAGGATTGTTTGCCGAAGCCAATTCGCGTAAGACCTTTCCTGANGTGTTCTTTAGTTCAGTTTTCGACGGTATGTCGATGCTGCTGTAGCTGTCGATAAAATACGAACCGTCCTTTTGTACGGTAGGGCTGTGCATTCCGCTTTCTGTTGTCAATTGATGTTGTTTTCCCTTAAGACTTACGCTAAACAGGTGAGACTCGCGGGGATCCTCACCTGTTGCAGTGAACAGTATGTGACCGCTTTTATCACGACCTAGAATTCCGGTAGCTTCAAAATCATTTGAGGTCAATTGCTGTACTAATCGGCCTTTAGTTGTATACAAGTAGAGGTTCATGTAGCCATCACGTTCGGTAAGCCATATAAACTCTTTATTGTTGACCCAATAGGCAGGATGCTCAGGTTCCGCCCATTTGTCGTTACTCACGCTCAAAAGAGTGGCTCCTCTTTTTCCATTTTTTGCATTGAAAGCAACTACATCGTAGTGGTTTTGTGCACGGTTTACTATGGCCAAAAGAATGGTTTTACCGTCCGGTGACCAACTCAGATTAGTGAGGTATTGGTCGTGCTCAACGCCGTCGGTATCNAGNTAGANNGGCGACTTTTTCCCTTTGTGATACACTCCGACACGCGCATATTCTGAACTTTGACCTGCCATCGGGTATTTAATTTCATTCAAAGAGCCAGGAGTTGTNGAAATATCGAGCAAAGGATAATTGGCCACAGCACTTTCATTTTTCTCGTAAAAGGCCACAGCATTCCCTGCGTTATTCCAGAATAGACCTTCAGTAATTCCGAATTCNCTGCGNGCAATCGCTTGGCCGGCGACTACATCAGGATCCTCATGTTTCGTCACCTGAACGGTACTCTCATCGCCCATCCAGTTCACGAATACGTTATTGCCTACGGTGTANGCAGCGTTGAGTTCGGAGCTGAGGTGGAGGTTGCCGTTGCCCGCAGCCATGGTGTACTGGGCGGCGGTCGTTTTATTAATGATATCGTAGGTGTAGAGCGCACCCTTTTCGGTAAAATATAAGGTGTTTTCGTCCAACCAATTCAACATCCAAGTCCCACGGATACTTACTTCGGTGCCTTCAAGGGTTTCATTGATTTCGCCAGCGGTAATGCGTCCCGATTCTTCGCCTGACTTTGCGTCCACGACCACAAGACTTTGGTAGCCGTCGGTAACGTGTGAATAGGTATCAGTGCCGGGAACCCATTGCGGCATAATGAGTCCTTGTGGGTAATATTTTCTACCATTTAATACGGCATCTTCGAGTGTTAAAGTCGATTGCGCATAGCCTGAAAGGGCAGTAAATGCCATNAGTACAAGGAGTGCAAATCTTTTCATTGTATGTTATTTTGAAAGGTCTGAATCTATATTACCATCGACTAAACGAATAACGCGTTTNGCGTATTGGGCGATATCTTCTTCATGGGTAACTAAAATGACAGTATTTCCGGCAGCTTGTATTTCATCGAATAATTTCATGATTTCTACAGAGGTTTTGGAATCTAAATTCCCTGTAGGCTCATCTGCGAGAATCAATGCAGGCTTATTGACCAGCGCGCGTGCTACGGCAACGCGTTGACGCTGTCCCCCGGAAAGTTGGTTGGGTTTATGGTCCATTCGATCTCCCAGACCGACTTGTTCTAGGACCTCACTAGCGCGTGCAATTCGTTCCTCTTTTCCCCAGCCCGCATATACCAATGGAAGGGCTACGTTTTCAAGCGCAGTAGAGCGAGGCAGCAGATTGAACGTTTGGAAAACGAAACCTATTTCATTGTTTCGAATTTCAGCAAGTGCATTGTCGTCGAGGGCGCTAACATCGAAACCATTCAACTCATAGGAGCCTTCAGTCGGCGTATCTAAACAACCCAACAAATTCATCAACGTCGATTTTCCGGATCCTGAAGGACCCATTAATGCGACGTATTGATTTTTAAATATATCGAGNTNAATNCCNTTAAGGACGTGCACGGTTTGCGCACCCATTTTAAAGTCGCGTGTGATTCCGCGTAGTTGAAGTATGGCGTTAGAATTGGTCAATGGATTGCAATTAGTGGGTTAGGGACGGTTCTAAAGTTAGTTATTCGTCNGCAAATTCTGCCAATTCCAACCAGCGCATTTCTTTCTCATCCAATGCNGCNAGNACNNCTTTAANTTCNGTTGCGGCTCGTGCCACNTCNTCNGGGTCTTGGTCTNNGCNTTCNAATACCGCATTCAATGCATCCCGTTTTTCTTCGAGCGCCGCAATTTCTTCGGGCAAAGATTCCCATTCCAGNCGTTCTTTAAAACTAAGCTTTANCTTTTCTTTCGNAACCTCTTCTACNNTGGCTACCACCGCTTTTTCTTGCGCTATACGAATAGCATCGATGCGCTTTTGTTCTTCGCGCCATTCGTAATAATGGCCGTTGAAGTCTTTGATTCGGCCGCCGCCCTCGAATACGAAGAGGTGATCACATAATTTGTCTAAGAAGTACCGGTCGTGACTCACGACAAGCAAGCAGCCCGGGAAGTCATCCAGAAACTCCTCTAAGGCTTGAAGTGTAAGAATATCCAGATCATTTGTGGGCTCATCCAGAATGAGGAAGTTGGGGTTCTTCATTAGAATAGTCAGCAGAAACAGCCTTCTTTTTTCCCCGCCACTAAGCGTACTGACATAGCTGTATTGCTGGTGTCCGTCAAAGAGGAAGCGNTCACANAGCTGCGANGCNGTGAGNTTTTGNCCCTTCTTNAAGAGTNATGTANTCNCCNATCTCTTGNACNACNTCAATNACTTTNAGNTCNCCTTTATCAATGATGCCGTCTTGGGTATAGTGGCCAAAAACNACNGTTTCTCCNGTGATGATTTTNCCTTTNTCNGGNNTTTCAAGNCCCATGATCATTTTGAGAAGGGTNGANTTTCCGCAGCCATTTGGCCCTACAATACCNGCACGTTCNCCTTTTTTAAAGACGTAACTNAAGTTTTCGAGNAGCAGNCGGTTCGGGTAGCTTTTGCCCAATTTATGNAGTTCNANAANCTTNCCGCCNANACGNTGNCTNTTGATTTCNANNGAAACTTCGCTATCATCGATGCGNTGTTTNGCNACNTTTTTGATGTCTTTGAATCGGTCAATACGGTCTTTNGACTTTCCCGTTCGNGCGCTCGGCGTTTTACGCATCCAGTCCAATTCCTTTTTAAANAANTGCTTCGCCTTNTGCAAATTTGCCGCCTCATTCGCCTCGCGCACCTCTTTCTGNTCGAGGTANTAGCTGTAGTTCCCTTCGTATTTGTAGAACTGCTTGTTCTCGAGCTCGAAAATGGTGCCACACACGCGTTCTAAAAAATACCGGTCGTGCGTGATCATGAGTAATGCCCCACGGTACTGAATGAGGTACTCTTCTAACCATTCGATAATATCGAGATCTAAATGGTTGGTGGGCTCGTCCATCAAGATGAGATCCGGCTCTTCAATAAACAGCTGGGCTAAAGCCAAACGTTTTACCTCACCACCGGAAAAGGAATCAATCACCCGNTCCATATCCGGGAGATTCATTTTTCCATGCATCTCCTGTATCCGACCTTCCACATTCCATCCATCAGTCGCTTCAACCTGGTCCAGTGCCCGTTGCATGGCATCGCCGTCNCCGCCNTCNNCNANNACNTTTTCGTATTGACGCAATGCCNCNAGNCCNGCATGTTCGCTNTTGTACANCACTTGGCGNACNGTAAGCCCTTTTTCAAAGTTGGGCTGCTGTTCCAGGTAGCGCAGCTTTACCCCATTACGAAAGACCACTTCGCCCGTATCCGCTGTCGCTGGATCCATCAACGTTTGCATGAGCGTTGTTTTTCCTGCGCCATTTTTAGCGACGATAGCGACTTTTTCACCTTCGTGAATACCGAAGGTGATCTCTTTATATAAAGTTTTGATGCCATAAGACTTACTGATCTTATGAACGGAAAGCAGGTTTTTTAT
>NYXD01000026.1 GCA_002685435.1 Cryomorphaceae bacterium
CAGATACCTATGCAGGTTCGCCCAGATCGTAAAGTCACTTTAGGAATGAAGTGGATGATCCTCGCAACGCGCAAGCGTAACGAACGTTCGATGGCACAGAAATTGGCCGCGGAAATTCTAGCAGCTTCGAAAGAAGAGGGTGCTGCCGTTAAGAAGCGCACAGAGGTGCACCGCATGGCCGAAGCAAACAAAGCGTTTTCACACTTTAGATTCTAATTGACACAATATCATGGCAAAAGGAAATAGAGATTTAACGTTCACTAGAAACATTGGTATTGCAGCGCACATTGATGCGGGTAAAACAACAACTACTGAACGTATTTTATATTACACTGGTGTTAGTCACAAAATTGGTGAAGTGCACGATGGTGCAGCCACAATGGACTGGATGGAGCAAGAGCAGGAGCGTGGTATCACCATTACCTCTGCTGCAACCCACTGTGAGTGGAATTACCGTGACCAGAAGTATGCAATCAACATTATCGATACACCGGGACACGTTGACTTTACGGTAGAAGTGGAGCGCTCGTTGCGTGTATTAGACGGAGTGGTTGCTCTTTTCTCAGCGGTTGATGGTGTAGAGCCACAATCTGAAACAGTTTGGCGTCAAGCGGATAAATACCGCGTTCCTCGTCTTGGTTTTGTGAATAAAATGGACCGTCAAGGGTCTGACTTCTTTATGGTTTGTAACCAAGTAAAGGAAATGCTTGGCGGTAATCCTGTAGCGCTTCAGGTTCCTATCGGAGACGAGATGGACTTCAAAGGAGTAGTTGATCTTATAAGCAAAGAGGCGATTGTTTGGGACGAAGAGGATAAAGGTATGTCTTACGAGACGATCGAAATCCCAGCTGAATTAATCGATGTCGTCAACGAAAAGCGTGGTGAGTTAATCGAAGCTGTTGCAGAATATGACGAGACTTTGATGGAAAAGTTCTTCGAAGACGAAGACAGCATTACGGAAGACGAAATCATCGCAGCATTGCGCGCCGCTACAATCGATATGAGCATCATTCCTATGATGTGTGGTTCAGCATTTAAAAACAAAGGTGTTCAGGCGATGTTGGACGCAGTAATGCGTTACTTGCCGTCTCCAATGGATGTTGAGGCCATTGAAGGAACTAATCCTGATACGGGTAATCCAGATTTCCGTAAGCCAACAGTTAGTGAACCATTCTCAGCCCTTGCGTTCAAAATTGCAACGGATCCATTCGTAGGACGTTTGTGTTTCTTCCGTGTGTATTCAGGTGCATTGGATGCGGGTTCCTATGTAAAGAACACGCGTTCAGGAAAGAAAGAGCGTATTTCTCGTATTTTCCAGATGCATTCAAACAAGCAACAACCAATCGATCAAATCACCGCTGGTGATATTGGCGCGGGTGTTGGTTTTAAGGACATTCGTACTGGCGATACATTATGTGATGAAAAATCACCTATTGTACTTGAATCGATGACCTTCCCTGAGCCAGTTATTGGTATCGCAGTGGAGCCGAAGTCAAAAGCGGATGTCGATAAGATGGGTACGGCTTTAGCAAAATTGTCTGAAGAAGACCCAACCTTCCGTGTTCAAACGGACGAAGCTTCAGGACAGACAATTATCTCAGGTATGGGTGAGCTTCACTTGGATATTTTGATTGATCGCATGCGCCGCGAATTCAAGGTTGAGGTAAACGTTGGTGAACCACAAGTAGAATACAAAGAAGCGTTAACAGGATCGTGTAGTCACCGTGAGCAATATAAAAAGCAAACGGGTGGTCGCGGTAAGTTTGCGGACATCGTATTCGATATCTCACCTGTAGACGAAGATTTTGAAGGTGAAGGCCTACAATTCGAGAATAAAATCAAGGGTGGTAATGTTCCCAAAGAATTTATCCCATCGATTGAGAACGGTTTTAAAGCAGCTATGGTAAATGGTCCATTGGCAGGCTTTAAAGTAGATAGCTACAAAATTGTCCTCAAAGATGGATCATTCCACCCAGTGGATTCTGACCAATTGTCATTCGAATTAGCGGCTAAAATTGGTTTCAAGGAGAGTGCTAAAAAAGCATCACCAGTGATTATGGAACCTATCATGAAGATGGAGGTTGTTACTCCGGAAGAGTACATGGGTGATATCGTTGGTGATTTGAACCGTCGTCGTGGTCAGGTGAATGATATGTCTGATCGTAACAACGCTAAAGTCATCAAGGCAAATGTACCGTTGTCAGAAATGTTTGGTTACGTGACTACGTTGCGTACGTTGAGTTCAGGTCGTGCAGCTTCTACAATGGAGTTTTCGCACTATGCTGAAACGCCAAGCAACATCTCTGAGAAAGTAATTGAAGAAACAAAAGCTTAATAATAGACGATAATGAGTCAAAAAATTCGCATCAAGCTTAAGTCTTACGATCACAATTTAGTAGATAAATCTGCTGAAAAGATTGTAAAGACCGTGAAGAGTACAGGCGCAGTTGTTAATGGACCAATCCCATTACCTACAAATAAGCGTATTTACACTGTGCTCCGCTCACCGCACGTTAATAAGAAATCGCGCGAGCAGTTCCAACTTAGCAATTACAAGCGCTTGTTGGATATCTATTCATCTTCATCAAAGACCATTGATGCATTGATGAAGTTAGAGCTGCCGAGTGGTGTTGAAGTAGAAATCAAGGTCTAACAGTAGACTAAATTTAAATTCCAGAAGAGATGCCAGGATTAATTGGTAAAAAAGTCGGAATGACCAGCATTTTCAGCCCTGAGGGTAANAACTTGCCATGTACTGTCCTAGAGGTAGGTCCATGTGTAGTTACTCAGGTGAAAACNGAAGATGTCGATGGTTACAATGCTATCCAACTNGGTTGGGGAGAGGCGAAAGAGAAAAACGTCTCNAAAGCATTGCAAGGACATGTGCAGAAAGCAAGCACCTCTGTTAAAAAGAAATTTGTTGAATTCACTGACTTCGAAGGTGAATTNGAACTAGGACAAGTCTTGACGGCTGACTTATTCGAAGAAGGCGACTACGTTGATGTAGCNGGTACTTCTAAGGGTAAAGGTTTTCAAGGTGTTGTGAAGCGTCATGGCTTCGCCGGTGTTGGTCAAGCAACGCACGGTCAACACAACCGTCTACGTGCGCCAGGTTCTATTGGTGCTGGTTCAGATCCTTCGAGAGTATTCAAGGGCATGCGTATGGCCGGCCGTATGGGTGGAAAGCGTGCTAAGGTTCAAAACTTAGTCGTTTTGAAAGTAGATGCTGAAAAGAATTTGTTAGTGGTTAAAGGTTCTGTTCCAGGAGCTAAGAATTCAACTGTAATTATCGAGAAATAATGGAATTGAAGGTATTAGACATAAANGGAAANGANACCAANAAGAGCGTNAAGTTAGACGCNAANNTNTTTGGTATTGANNCTAANGATCATAGCATTTATTTGGATGTAAAGCAGTTCTTGGCGAATGCNCGTCAGGGTACGCACAAATCTAANGAACGNGNNGANGTNAANCGTACAACNAANAANCACCANAAGCAAAAGGGTACTGGTGGNGCACGTGCNGGTTCNTTNANNTCTCCNATNCAGCGNGGTGGTGGNACNGTATTNGGTCCNCGTCCTCGTAACTATGGNTTNAANTTGAANAAGAAGGTGAAGCAATTGGCNCGTAAATCTGCGTTGTCNATNAANGTNAANTCNGANAATTTGAAGGTNGTNGAAAACTTCACTTTTGAGGTNCCAAAGACNNCNAGCTTCATNAATNTGATGGCTGCTTTNGGTTTAGANAAGAAAAAATCGNTATTCATCGTTGGTGANTACGATAAAAACCTATATTTGTCATCCCGCAATTTACAAGGGGTTAAAGTTGTAAACNCCTCAGAAATAAGNACTTACGATATAATGAACGCTTCAGAAGTGGTNTTATCAGNNGGTGCGGTTGAGAANATTACAGCGATTTTAAGCTAAGAGAGCCATGAATATTTTGATTAAACCAATNATTACNGANAAAGCAACNGCTCAGAGCGAAGACNANAANGTCTATGCTTTNGANGTGGNNCGANCTGCNAANAAGGTTGAGATAAAGAAAGCNGTAGAAGAGTTCTATGGCGTNAGTGTAGAAAGTGTTCGCACNGCTATNGTTCCTGCAAAATTCCAGACGAAGTATACNAAGGCTGGTNTAGTGAGAGGNCGTAAATCTGCNTATAANAANGCNATGGTNAANGTAGCTGGTGGNGAGACCATCGATTTATACGGTAATATTTAATTACAATGGGTGTAAAGAAATTAAAACCAATTACTCCTGGACAGCGTTTNCGCGTAGTCAANGACTTTGAGCAAGTTACGGCAGCGAAACCTGANAAGAGCCTTGTTAAAGGTAAGACCAAGAGTGGTGGACGAAACAATAGCGGGCGNATGACTATGCGTTACGTAGGTGGAGGACACAAGCAAAAAGTACGTACGGTAGATTTCAAACGCGAAAAGTTTGGTATCCCTGCAACTGTAAAAGCGATCGAATACGATCCGTTACGTTCAGCATATCTTATGTTGTTGGTATACGCGGATGGAGAGAAGCGTTACTCAGTAGCAGTAAACGGAGTCAAGGTTGGCGATAAATTAGTTAGCGGTAAGGGCAGTGCTCCTGAAGCGGGTAATGCATTGTTATTGTCTGAAATCCCACTAGGTACTATTATATCAAACATTGAGATGCGTCCTGGACAGGGNGCAATCATTGCACGTTCTGCAGGTACTTTTGCGCAGCTTTTAGCTCGTGAGGGTAAATACGCGATTATTAAGATGCCTTCAGGTGAGACTCGTATGATTCTTACTTCGTGTATGGCAACAATCGGTACTGTAAGTAATTCTGAGCACATGCTTCAGGTCAGCGGTAAAGCAGGTCGTAGCAGATGGCAGGGACGTCGCCCACGAGTTCGTGGTGTTGTGATGAATCCAGTTGATCACCCAATGGGTGGTGGTGAAGGCCGCGCTTCTGGTGGTCACCCACGTTCGCGCAATGGTATTCCAGCGAAGGGTTACAAGACTCGTACGCCTAAGAAGGCTACGAATAAGTATATCATCGAACGTAGAAAGAAATAATCTGAAAGTATATGGCACGTTCGCTTAAAAAAGGACCTTACATCCACTACAAGTTAGAGAAGAAAGTACTCGCTAATGTGGAGAGCGGTAAAAACACAGTGATCAAAACTTGGTCACGTGCATCTATGATTTCACCAGATTTTGTAGGTCAGACTATTGGAGTTCATAACGGTAAAACATTCGTTCCCGTTTATGTAACGGAAAACATGGTAGGACACAAACTAGGTGAATTCTCTCCAACCCGCAACTTCCGTGGTCACGGAAAAAATAAGAAGTAATAAGAGATGGGAGCTAGAAAGAAACATGCAGCTGAAGCGCTCAAGGCAGCGAAGAAAGCTATTGCAATTGCTAAGCTTAATGATTGCCCAACTTCTCCTCGCAAAATGCGTTTGGTTGCAGACCAAATTCGTGGCGTAGAGGTTGAGAAGGCATTGGCCATCCTTAAGTACAGCCCTAAAGAGGCGTCGAATCGTTTAGAGAAATTGTTGTTGAGCGCTTTAGCGAACTGGCAAGCAAAGAACGAGGGATCGACTCTAGAGGATGCTGGTTTGATAGTTAAAGAGATTAGTGTTGANAGTGGTCGTATGCTCAAGCGTATTCAGGCTGCTCCACAAGGTCGTGCGCACCGCATTCGCAAGCGTAGCAACCATGTGACATTAATCGTTGGTANTAAAGAATCTTAAAAAGGGAAGAATGGGACAAAAAACCAACCCTATTGGCAATAGATTAGGAATCATCCGTGGCTGGGATAGTCAGTGGTACGGAGGTCGTAACTATGGTGATAAAATCGCCGAGGACGCCAAGATTAGAAATTACATGTACGCTCGTCTTGCGAAAGCAAGTATCAGCCGTATCATCATTGAGCGCACATTGCGTTTGGTTACTGTTACAATTACGACGGCTCGTCCCGGTGTGATTATCGGTAAGGGTGGTCAGGAAGTTGATAAGCTCAAGGAAGAGTTGAAAAAGCTTACTGGTAAGGAAGTACAGATCAATATTTANGAGATNAAGCGTCCAGAACTAGATGCTAAACTTGTAGCTGATTCTATTGCTCGTCAGATTGAAGGTCGTGTTAGTCACCGCCGCGCTATCAAAATGGCAATTTCTGCAGCAATGCGCATGGGTGCAGAAGGAATCAAAGTATTGATTTCAGGTCGTGTGAACGGAGCAGAAATGGCGCGTTCAGAAATGTATAAGGATGGTCGTACACCGCTAAGTACATTCCGTGCAGACATCGATTACCATTTAAGTGAAGCACATACAACTTACGGCCGTTTAGGTATT
>NYXD01000027.1 GCA_002685435.1 Cryomorphaceae bacterium
CTATGGCACGTGCCCGTGGTTGGTAGGATATTTGCTATTTTACCATTGTAACTAATACTAATAGAAACTTATGAATACATCTTTTCCCAAATGGTTGATCCCTGCCTTTGCAGCCTTCCTATTTGTCCTCGTGTTTTCTTCACGATTGTTTGTTAAAATCGAATCCGGTGAAGCGGGCGTTCAATACGATCTCGTAGCAGGTCTTAAAGTGGACCGCGTATATGACCAAGGTTTGAAAGTCATTGCACCGTGGAACCGTATGTTTATCTACAGCACACGTATTCAGGAAGATCGCTCCGTTATGGAGGTACTTAGTGCGAACGGTTTGACCATTCGTGCGGAACTTTCTTACCGTTACCGTCCGTTCCAAGACAAAATTGGCTACTTGCATAACGAAGTAGGTGAGAATTACCACGAGCGCATTATCATTCCTGAAATTCGTTCTGCGACACGCGAAATCATAGGTAAATATTTACCAGAGGAATTGTACAGTTCTAAGCGCGATAGTATTCAGACCGAGATATTCGTTCTTGCTGCCGAACGCATTAAGGCGAAATATATTGAGTTGGATGCGGTACTGATTCGTGATGTAGGGTTACCGGATAAATTGAAGCAAGCCATCGAGCGTAAGCTGGAGCAAGAGCAGGTTTCTTTAGAATATGAATTCCGTTTGACACAAGCTCAAAAAGAAGCAGAGCGTCAGCGTATTGAAGCCGAAGGTAAAGCAGTAGCGAACCGTTTGTTGAGCCAGTCACTCACAGATAAAATTCTTCGCGACAAAGGGATTGACGCTACTCTAAAGTTGTCAGAGAGTCCTAACAGCAAAGTGATTGTAGTGGGCGGAAGCGATGGATTACCATTGATTTTAGGAAACAACTAGTCGGTACAACTGATTAAAACTGAGATAAAAAGGCGGCCACTTGGCCGCCTTTTTTTATATTCGATAGCCCGCTTTCTTAATACTCATTAATCATACGAACGAACTGCACAAAGGATGGATTTACATGTAGCACTTTCTCCCGGAGATTTAATGTACTGGTTTGGCTGGGCTACAGCATTATTTGTCATCCTATTCCCCCTTTGGCTCGGGAGTCAGTTAGGTCTTGTAGCCCGAAGGAAATTTGAACGCGGTTGGGCGCTTGTATTAGTAGGTGCATATCTAGCTATGACGGGACTTACCATTGCTAGAGGAGAGTTCAGTTGGGGCGGTTCCTTACTCTTTCACATGTGTGGCTTTTCGCGACTCCTACTTATTGGTTATTTTTTCACCGGCAAACGCTGGATGGGAGAACTGGTGACCTTTACCGGAATTGCTGGTGGATTGCAAAGTTTACTCACTCCCGAATTTACTCATGGGATAAATTTTGTGTATGCCTTTGACTACTATGTCAATCACGCTTCAATCATAGGAGTAGGGTTTTACATCATTATAGTGCAGCACCACCGCCTCAAGAAAGGTGCGTGGCTTCGTAGTTTTGGCCGTATACAACTCTTGGCGCTTATTGCCCTAGGTGTAAATCTGCTGACAGGTGGAAATTACATGTACCTTATGGAACCCCCAATCGCAGATAACCCACTCATCATTACCGGTGAAAATTTTGCCTACCTCCATGTAGTGTTCTTCGAGGTATTCGCAGCACTTAATTTTTGGCTGATCCAATTGCTCTTGCGTCGCATTCACGTCAAAAACAGCCTCGGTTACCGCGCCGTTTAGTGCGTTAACACATCTCCAACATTTNAGGCGATAGAAGTGTCTTATATTCGCGTTTTTAAGTGAGAAAANAANNTCACTTTAAACCTTTTCACCCCNNAACGCGTCTATNAGACATGAAGAACCTAAACACAACCCTACAACTNATCCTCGCGGTGTTCTTGACCGGAACNCTNCANGCCCANCAACCGGGCGGTCAAAGAGGAGGNNATTTNGACCCTTCTAAGCTCCCNAAAATNGGNGTTTTAACTGGNAAATTAGTTGATGCCGAAACGNAGCANCCGCTTGCTTTTGCNGCTGTNAAAATCACCCANAAAATGAGCGAAACGCTTGTNACTGGTGGGATGACAAACGAGCGAGGACTNTTTAAAATCGANNGNATTACCCTAGGCCCAAACACCGTTGAATTTGCCCATGTCGGTTATAAAACGAAGACGCAAGAAGTCCGGTTTGGCCGCGAAGGCGTACAGCAAAATTTGGGGGAAATAAGCCTTCAGTCGTCGGGAGTAGAACTTGATGAAGTGGTCGTTGAAGCTGATGGTCAGTTTATGACCAATGAAATAGATCGTAGAGTCTATGATCCATCGAANCTAATTTTAAGTAAAACAGGATCTGCAACAGATATCCTTGAAAACATTCCCTCGGTGGAATTAGACCTGGATGGAAATATTACCCTTCGTGGCTCTAGTGCTGTGCGCATCATGATCGATGGGCGTCCTTCGCGTTTCACTGGTGAGGATCTTGCTGCGTTGCTCCAAAGTTTACCCGGGAATAGCGTCGAGAAGATTGAAGTAATGACCAATCCTAGNGCGAAATACGACCCGGATGGAACTGCGGGAATGATCAATATTGTGCTCAAGAAATCTGCCTTGCAAGGTTTAAATGGTTCAGTCAACGCGTCGTACTCTGGCGCGGATCGTGTACGTGGCGGATTGAATTTAAACTATAAAGTGGATCAGGTTAATTTCTTCTTTAATGCTGGACACAGCTCAGGGTTTACCCCGCGCAGTTCTTGGGCCGATCGTGATAACTACCTCAGTGACGGGACGTACAGTTTTGAGCAGGAAACAGATGGGCTTGGTGGGCGCAATGGCAACAATATTAAAACCGGAATCGACTGGACCCCGAATGATAAACATACCCTAACTCTCCAAGGTACCGTCAATCAAGGTCTGCGTCCACGTTCAGAGGATAAGGTAACGGATTGGACTACACCAGCGAGTATCTACACCATCGTTCAATCGAATGCGCAAAACGGTATTCGCTGGAATAATAGTGCGGANCTTATCTATGACTATAAGCCGAAGAAAGGNGAGGAACTGAACGTGCGGTTCAGCTATACCGANGGAAACCGTCTCGACACGATGAGCTTTGAGCAGGACACGCTTANTACAAATGATGTAAAAANGCCATCGCTGCGTTATGCAACTGAAAGTTTTGGAGANCAATGGGAATTCAANGCTCTNGTGGATTACGTGAAGAAGTGGAACGACGATAAAAAANTNGAGGCCGGCGTAAAAATGATTGTTCGTGATGATTTAGACGGATTTAATAGAACAAATACCGATATCAACACAGGAATAAGCGCTCNAGACCCACTTTCCATAAATGAATTCCTATACTCTGAAGACATCTTTGCCGCCTACGCTAANTATGCCTTTAAGAAGGGTCCATGGGGCTTCCAGCTGGGCTTAAGAGCTGAACAGGCGAACATAGAAGCCACGCAAATCACGCAGGATTCGACCTTTGTCAATGACTACTTCCAGGTATATCCAAGCGCTTTCATGACGTACGAAATCGCACGCGGTCGTGAACTAAATTTCAGCTACAGCCGACGCGTACAGCGTCCCGGTGGTCGTCAATTGAACCCGTTTATCGATTANAGTGATCCGTTTAACCTACGTCAAGGAAACCCTTACCTCCTTCCTGAGTTCACCGGTTCCTATGAAGTTGGGTATACCCATATTTTAAAGAAAGGAAAAACGTTTAATGTGAACGTATATTTCCGTGATAAGAGCAATCTTATTACTTGGTTCAGTCAGGTCGATACTACCGGAATCAATACNACGACGTNTAAAAACTTGAACAACGGAGAGGATGTAGGAATGGACTTTAGCNTNCGCGGNCGTCTTGGCAGTAAGGGCGCTTTCGCGAGCATCGGAGGAAACTATTTTTACAGCNAGGTCAGTGGTGATGTCGACGGTCGTGGTTGGATAAACAAAGGTTACGGTTTTGGTTTAAATACAATGGTAAGTACACCACTTTGGAAAGGCGCGAGTCTTCAAATCATGGGTAATTATCGTAGTAAACGAGTCATGGCGCAAGGCATAGGTCGACCATTCTATTTCATGGGTGGTGGTTTCAAGCAAGGTTTCCTAAATGACCGNTTAAATCTATCCATCAATTGTAGAGATCTCTTCAATACCATGGGTTGGAATTATGAATCTATGGGACCCAATTTCTATCAAGAAGGNCAATACCGTTGGAGCAACCGCATNGTTGAGGCGGGCCTTACCTACAACTTTGGTGAAGTGCAACGCCGTCGTCGTCAGATGGATCGCGGAAGTCGTGGAGGCATGGATATGGACATGTTCTAAGCCAATTTNAGNACTGGATACTTACTTTTAAGCCCTGNAGTCATTCCGGGGCTTTTTTTATATTAGAGCATGAAACATTTGATCCGCTTCGCTCTAGTTGCCCTTTTTATCGCGCCGTTTTCTCTCAGCGCAGAACGGTCCATTATGGATCCTGTAGTTTACGACTTGCGAGGTGCTTTAGCTGCCGGTTTTGAAGTGGCTGCTGTGGTAACTGATGCAGGTGAACTTTCAGAATTCACCTTTGATACAGCNAACAGTTANCTCACATTACTCAAGCCAGCGACCTTTTATTACGCCTTATGTNTGGATACNGCGGGCCAATTAGCTTACCTCTATATGGGCCCCAAAGAAGTCGGAGGCTCTAGCGATCCTTATATTCAGGAGCTTACGCCTTTACCTTCTGCAGCTGCTCAAGGGTTGAAGACTGTAGGAAAAGGGTACCTCATATCTTTAGGTTCCGGAGTGNTTGTTTTTGCTGCTTTTGCTGCAGGAGACGATGGCGATGGATTTGCAACATTGCTTGGGTTCGCGTTAGGACTGTTAGTGGCCTCTGTGGGCATCGTAGTCTCTGTGGCAGCGGGGCTATTTAAAGGCGCAAAAGTGGCCGTTCAGAATAAATCAGAAATACAGCAACGCGAAGCGCGGCGCAATACTTTTTCACGAAGCAGCACTACACAATTTGTGGTCGAACCAGTTGACGAACTGCTGGTTCCAGCAGNGTTTACAACGGCACTGAAACGCGCAGTGGGTCGTTAGAAATTCTCGTCGAAATCGTCGCCTTCTCCACTATCAAAGTCGAAGGTAGTCGGTAGACAATCGACATCTGTATCGAGTGCGCCTTTAGGTCGCTCGAACGGACTCTTACTGATGCCTAGGTCAGGATTTGCGTAATTCTTTTTCATGTAAACGGCCCAGATCGGAAGTGCCGCTGTAGCGCCTTGTCCGTAATACGTACCTAACCCGCCGCCCATATGCGCAGCGCGATCTTCACAACCGGTCCATACACCTGTGATTAGGTTAGGTACAGCGCCCATAAACCATCCATCAGAATTGTTTTGTGTGGTACCTGTTTTACCGGCAATTTCATTTGTGAATTTATACGGATAACCGGTCACGGCTTTATTGCGGTAGAAGTTCTTCCCTAAATCATGGCGCAATCGGATTCCGGTNCCGTCTTCCGTCACACCCATCAAAAGCTTAAGGATNACATAAGCATCCCGGTCACTCATGACTTGACGCGTTTCAGGCGTAAATTCCTCTAAGACTACACCATTCTTATCCTCAATTCGTGTCACCATGATGGGTTGNACATAGCGCCCTTTGTTGGCAAAAGTGGTGTAACTGCCTACCATTTCATAAACGCTGAGGTCGACTGTACCGAGGGCAATAGAAGGAACCTCCGGAATATCACCGGTAATGCCCATTNGACGNGCNANATTAATCACAGGACGCGGCCCCACCTGTTTCATAAGNAATGTGGTGACGGTATTCATCGAATTTGCTAGNGCGTGTTTTAGGCTCTTAGTTCCGCCGTACTTGTCGTCAGAATTGGACGGGCACCAATCNTCNATNAGNCCAAACTCGCCTTTTTCGATACAGATTTTTGCATTGGGTACCTCCATGCAAGGACTGTAGTTTTTCTCCAAAATGGCCGATGCGTAAACAAACGGTTTAAAGGTAGAACCCACCTGGCGTTTCCCTTGCTTTACGTGGTCGTATTTAAANTACTGGTAGTCGTTACCGCCTACCCANGCCTTTACATGNCCNGACTGTGGTTCAACACTCATCATGCCCACCTGATAAAGNCCTTTGTAATANATGATGCTGTCGCGNGGNGAGAGCACGGTGTCTTTATCGCCTTGCCAAGTGAACACCGTCATAGGAATGGNCNTGGTAAAAGCTTTCTGAATGCTGTCCTGACTTGCNCCACGNCGTTTCATGCCCCGGTAACGCTGNGTGTTTTTCATTGCACGGTCCACGATGCGNTTTACATTTCCGGCGGGATCCTTATCGAAATAGAAGGGACCGTATTTNCGGTCTTCTTTGATGATATCAAAGATGCGTTGAAAATTACCTAAATGCTCTTGCACNGCTTCTTCCGCATTCTGTTGCATNTCCGCATTGATGGTAGTGTAAATTTTTAAACCGCCACTATAAAGGTCCAATTCGCGGCCGGTCCTTTTCTCGTAATCTTTGATCCANNCCTTCATGTAGCCACGTANATATTCGCGGAAATACGGCGCTAGACCTGCGGTATGACTCTGNGGTCGGAATTCCAGCTGNAGNGGGATTTGTTGNAGGCTGTCTTTGTGNCGATGGCTACCGTAAGCATACCGTTTTTAACCATCTGCACGAATACTTGGTCGCGGCGTTGTTTGGTGCGTTCCGGGTAGCGTTTAGGATTGTAGAGGGAGGGGTTTTTAGCCATGGCGACGAACACCGCGGCCTCTTCTATGGTGAGGTCGATGGGCTTCTTATTAAAGTAGACGCGGGCGGCTGAATTGATGCCCACGGCTTGGTATAGAAAGTCCAATTGGTTCAAATACAAGGCAATGATTTCATCTTTCGTGTAGAGCCTTTCCAGCTGCACCGCAATGATCCATTCGCCCAATTTCTGCCCTATGCGCTCCACCAAATTACGCGCCGGTTCGTTGTACTGCATCTTCGCCAATTGCTGCGTGAGCGTAGAGCCG
>NYXD01000028.1 GCA_002685435.1 Cryomorphaceae bacterium
GTGTTAGAATTACACACTTTTAGTAGTTTGAATCCGGAATTTTTACCACAGTATCTAGGTACTATGGACGCGGCGGATGAGGCTTGGGTTTATTTTAGTCCCGACGCAGTTGCGCACAAAAAACTGCCTGCTCTGAGTAAGGCAGATGTTGAAACTGCTTTTGGTGCCGGAGTACGCGTATTTGACTCCTCGGAATCGCTCCAATCGGCTCTTGAAAATCCGCACAATATTAAGGCCATGGCGCTCATGAGCAGTGGAAATTTTGGAGGTATTGATTTGGAGGCTACGCTAGCTAAGTATTAATGAGTAAATTTGCAGCATGAGCAAAAGGGAAATCATCGACTCCAGAGCACTGAACATAGCGTTAAATCGCTTGTGTTGTAAGTTGATTGAAAATCATGGTGATTTCTCTAGTTCCATTCTCATAGGAATGCAACCTCGAGGTGTGCAGGTTCTAGAACGCATTGTTAAGCTTCTTGAAAGTACCTATGGTGTGGAAGGTGTACGCACGGGTGTCTTGGACATCACTTTTTACAGAGATGATTTCAGACGACGTCCAGGTCATTTGCAGCCGAATAAAACGCGTATAGATCATCTGGTAGAAGATCAAAAAGTCGTCTTTATAGATGATGTTCTTTACACGGGTCGTAGTATTCGTGCAGCAATGGATGCAATCCTGAGCTTCGGTAGACCCGCGAAAATGGAATTACTCACGTTGATAGATCGAAGATTTTCGCGTGACCTCCCGATACAACCAGATTACAAAGGCCGTCAAGTCGATTCAATCGCCTCACAGCGTGTTGAAGTACTCTGGAAGGAAGTAGATGGGAGAGATGCAGTACTACTAACGGATCCCGAATAATGAGCGAATTATCTGTGAATCACTTACTGGGTATAAAGCACCTTAATGCAGAGGATATCCAGCTCATTCTCGATACAGCNACAGAGTTTAAAGAGGTNATTAACCGNCCGATAAAAAANGTCCCNACCCTTCGAGATATNACTGTGGCGAATTTATTCTTNGAGAATTCNACGCGGACACGGTTAAGTTTNGAATTGGCNGAAAANCGATTGAGCGCNGANGTNGTNAATTTTTCTGCGGCNNCNTCTTCNGTNAAGAAAGGNGAGACGNTNGTNGATACGGTGAATAATATCCTATCTATGAAAGTAGATATGGTNGTNATGCGACATCCNAATCCAGGTGCTGGTGAGTTTTTAGCCCAGCACGTTGATGCNTCCATTGTAAATGCNGGNGATGGTGCACATGAACANCCNACACAAGCACTNCTTGATGCTTTNTCNATNCGTGAGGCNGTNGGAACATTNNAAGGCACTAAGGTTGCNATNGTTGGCGATATNGTNCATAGTCGAGTNGCACTTTCGAANGTNCTNTTNTTAAAGAAAATGGGNGCTGANGTAATGGTNTGTGGACCNACGACGCTNGTNCCAAAATACATGCATACCCTNGGTGTAAAGGTTGAACACAACCTTCAGACAGCCATTGAATGGTGCGATGTTGCGAATATGTTNCGNGTTCAGCANGAGCGTCAAGANNTAAAATANTTCCCNTCCNTNGCAGAGTACCGTGCCCANTACGGTCTTACAATGGAACATCTAGATGCTCTTGAAAAACCGATTGTNGTNATGCACCCNGGNCCAGTAAANAGNGGNGTTGAGATCACATCNGAAGTAGCGGATAGTGAGCATTCTATTATTTTGGATCAAGTTCAGAATGGCGTAGCGGTNCGCATGGCNGTATTATANCTACTTGCNGAGAAGCGNAAACTNAGTAAGNCCTAAATATGGGGCTTGATTTGATCATTTTGGGGGCAGCAAGTGCAACGCCCACGTCAAATCAGTATACNACTGCGCAGTTNCTNAAAATGCGCGAGCATTATTTCTTNATAGATTGTGGAGAGGGNACACAGAAACAACTTCGNAGATCAAAGACGAAGTTCTCNAGNATCAATCATNTTTTNATNTCNCACCTNCATGGAGATCATTTTTTTGGNTTGGTNGGACTCTTAAGNACCTTTCATNTNTTAGGNCGTACNGCGCCATTGACNATCTATGGNCCTCCNAAACTAAAAGATATCGTACTCACNCAGTTNAGGGCTGCGGGGACCTTTACNTCNTATCCNATGCANTTTNTAGTNACNCAGCATAAAGTACCNCAAGTATTGCTNGAAACCGATTCNTATANCNTCTCNAGCTTNCCATTAAAGCACAGGATAGCNACCACGGGNTTCTTGTTTAAGGAAAAGNCNTTAAAACGNTCNNTNAATAAAGCAGNAGCNGATGCNCACGGNATNCCNGTCTGCGACTACCATTGGATTAAAGAAGGTAAANATTGGACCAGCGATGAAGGANAGNAAGTNTCNAATGACNNACTCACCTTTGATCCACCNNCACCATTGTCGTATGCGTTTGCTTCTGATACCATGTACACCCNNGATACNGCTGAGTACGTGAAAGGGGTNGATTTACTTTANCACGAGAGTACTTTCTGNGAAGATAAGAATGNACGTGCNAANCAAACNATGCACAGTACCGCNGCTCANGCGGCTACNGTTGCNGTTGANNCGGGTGNAAAGCATTTAATCATAGGNCATTTTAGNGCACGTTANNCNGANAAACGANAGTTTGAAGAAGAAGCTAAGGCNATATTTCCGGAAGTCTTTGCGGCGCGCGAATTGTGNCAGTACAACCTGCANCAAAGNGGTATAAAAGTTAAATCTGTAGCACCCGAAAAGGATGAAAAATAAGGCTTTAGCGGTTCTCTTTTTAACCATATTCCTNGACCTCATGGGGTTTGGGCTGATCATTCCGATTTTACCGATCTATGCGAAAGATTTAGGTGCAACGGATGCGATGGTAGGATTATTAGGTACCTCGTTTAGTATCATGCAGTTTTTGTTTGCCAGCTTCTGGGGAGGGCTGAGTGACCGCTATGGTCGCCGTCCTGTGATGCTCTCGAGTATTTTAATAATGATGGTAGCATACATTCTTTTTGCTAATGCTACAGTGCTTTGGCTCCTTTTCGTAACCCGTCTCATGAAAGGATTTGGAGCAGCAAACTTGAGTGTCGCACAAGCCTATATTAGTGATGTGGTTCCTCAAGAGAAAAGGACGAAAGCATTCGGCATCATTGGCGCCGCCTTTGGTCTCGGTTTCATTTTTGGGCCTTCTTTAGGAGGCATTTTAAATGAATATTTTGGCGTCGCGGGAGTAGGGTATTTTGCGGCTAGTTTAAGTGGTTTGAATTTTATCCTAGCCTGGATCTTCCTTGATGAAACCTTAAAAGAGAAATCGACACAAAGCCAATTATTCCCGAACCCGTTCAAAGACATTATTCGCTTTAAATCAACCCCTGAAGTGAGTGCATTATTCACTATAAATTTTGTCTATNTTTTAGGGTTTAGCATGATGCAAATCACATCAACGCTCTTATGGGCCGAGCATTTCGGCTTATCTGAAATGCACATTGGCTATACATTTGCCTACATCGGTTTATTAGCTGTGATCATTCAGGGCGGCCTCATTGGTAAATTCAATACGTGGTTTGGGGAGCGTAATCTTTTGGTTTCCGGTACCGTTTTAGTAGCCCTTGGACTCTTTGGGATGCCCTTCGNACCGACAGATTTATTTGGCCTCGAATTGTTTTGTTTAACCTTACTTTCATTAGGTAATGCGCTTTTGACTCCTACGGTAAGTTCATTATTAAGCAGTTTTGCACCTAAGGATGCACAGGGCAAAATTTTAGGCACTAATCAGAGTGTGGGTTCATTAGCGAGAGTTTTAGGTCCTGCAATTGGTGGAGCGGCTTACGGCTTTCATTATTCCTACCCGTACCTTTTGGCAGGGAGTATCACTCTGATCGTCAGCATTTTGGCGATTCGCCTGCGTAAAAAACACTTTTCTTAGTAATTGACTTAAAGAGAAGATTAAAAATTAATTAGATAGTTGTTTAAACAATAAAGTGCTTTCTGCGTTAACTTCGCAACAACTTAATCTATAGAAAGCAAAATGAAAAAAATCGCAATTTTAATGGCAACAGCATTTATCGCTGTGAGTTGTTCAAACGGTACAAAGGCAGATGAAGCAGTTACAGGAGAAGCGCAAGAGGTAGAGGCGATGACTGAAGCGGCTGATTACGAATTAGTTGAGGGATCTTACCTTAAATGGCGTGGATTCAAATCTTATGTTGCTTCGGAGCATATCGGTACAATTGGTGTGCAGGAAGGAACGTTTTCGGTAGCAGGTGATNAACTTGTTGGCGGCACTATTACTATTGATATGAACTCTATTTCTAATGNCGATATTGAAGATGAAGGTAAACGTGGNTATTTAGAAGGNCATTTAAAGTCTGATGCATTCTTCTATGTGGACAGTTTCCCAACTGCAGTATTTGAAATTGTAGAAGTACGCAAGGAGTCTGCGGATGCAGCACCATCTGTCGTAGTAGGAAATTTAACCATACGTGGAATCACAAACAGTATTGAATTCCCTGCTGATGTCACTGTAGAAGAAGGTACTGTGCATTTCACTGCGCCGACATTCTCAATAGATCGTACGAAGTGGAATGTTAAATTCCACGATAGTGAGGATGCAACAATCGCCGAAACTTTGAAAGAAGACTTGATTGACCACAGTATTGAGTTGACAATAAACGTATCTGCAACGAATGCTTAAACTATCCCTAACATAGTTCAAAGCGAGCCCCGACCTGAAAAGGTCGGGGTTTTTTAATGCTTATAAATTGCGTTGAGTGCGTCACTGATGGTTGTGTGCTTAAAGGAAAATCCGGTGGCTATTATTTTAGCTGCACTGACTTTTTGACTCATGAGAGCGAGTGTTGCCATCTGGCCAAGTAGTACATTCAATACGAACGCGGGGACGCTAATAGGAAGCATAGGTCGCTTATTCACGCGGCACAAGGCTTTGGTGAGCTGTTTGTTAGTCACAGGAGCGGGTGCTACAGCATTGTAAGGCCCACTGGCTAAGGATTGTGTAGCCGCGTAGACAAACATTCGGGCGAGATCTTCAACATGAATCCAACTGCTCCATTGTTTACCGGAGCCCAGAGGTGCAGCAAGTCCAAATTTTGCCAGCGGTTCTAATCGGCCCAAAACTCCGGCACCGGAATCTAGAACAATACCTATTCGAAGCTGAATGCTTCGCGTTTGCTGCGATTCAAATTTCTGTGTGTAAGACTCCCATGTTTTCGTAACAGCTGCGAGATAGTCGTCAGCAGGTGCATCTCCTTCCGTCATTAAACGTTCTAAATCACTTCCGTAGTAACCAATAGCGGACGCACTTATCACGGCTTTAAGTGGAGTTTTTAAAAGACTCGTCGCGCTGAGCAAAAGTTGTGTGCCGTCTACGCGGCTATTCATTATAAGTTTTTTGTAGTCAGGTGTCCATCGCTTACTAACTGTGGCGCCGGCAAGATGAATGAGATAATCTGAACCTATCAAAGCGTCTTGATCTAGTTCATTTTTAGCGGGATTCCAGTAAAATGAGGATACACCTTTGATCTCAACTGATTTCCGCGTGCTCAGAACGCGTATCTCATGCGATTGACTTTGGAGCGTTTGTATGATTGCTCTGCCTACGGATCCAGTAGCGCCAGTGATGGTAAATACAGCCATGGGGTAATTTTCTGTTGGAAAGCTAACAATGTTGAGCCAATTTTGTTAGGTAAGCATACACTAATTTTTTTTCAGTGCACACGATAGAACCCTATTATAATTGGCGCCATTTGTATCAAGCGAGTCAAGATCCGCAAAGTCCTNTGTGCGGTTACTTCAATAGTGAGGTGCATTTCACCGATCAAATTTTTGATCACGTCATACATCCGCAGTGGGACAGCATAGGGTGCGAAACGCTTTACCTAAAAATCCTTTTTGTCGATTACGCAATAGGCTATGCGGTTATTGAGTTTTTTGGAGAATGGAATGATGCTGTACATAACGATATTATGCGGGTGAAGCGTGATTTGGTAGATGAGATGCTGCCTGTTGGTATTGATAAATTCATTCTCATTGGCGAGAATATTTTAAATTTTCACGCGGACGAANCGGATTATTACGACGAATGGTTGGAAGAGGTGCCCGACGGTTGGATGGCCTTCCTAAATTTGCGTCCCCATGTACTGGATGAACTATCGAGTTATAGCCTTGATATGTATTTTGTGTTGGGGGGTACATTAGATGCTTTGAATTGGCGTTCCAAAACTCCACAACAATTGTACGCTCAGATAGCCGCTGTGGTACAGCGAAGATTGNGTTAAGCGTAGAGNACTACTAATTTATCGAAGGCATCCCTATCACTCTCTAATGTAAACCAACTTCTGTTTTCTTTTCTCAAGGAAAGCCATTCTATTCCTAGTAAATTTTCCGATTCTTCAGGATTCAATGCCCAGCGTTGTTCCTTTACCGGTGCCACGGCCTTGAAGTAAGTTAGAAGCAATTGCTCATCNGGGCGAAATTGGGAAGTAAAATAATGAGTAGGGGTGTGTAAATGTGACCATTGGCANNGTTCGAAACGGGCAAACTCCTCTTTCAGTTCTCTGTTGAGACACTCTAACAACCCTTCGCCTAATTCTAGTCCACCTCCTGGAAGTTTGTTTAAATCCACGCCACGCCAGCGTTCCTTCATGACCAAAAGTCTGCCGGTATCACTCACAATAAGCGCGTAACAACGTGCGGTGAATTTCATGGCTTTTACCGTTTCCATGCGCGTGTCATTTCTCGTTTACGAGGTGGGCCAGGCAGCGCTTCCACTTCAAATCCGGCCGCCTTCATAGATCGTTTAACCGCGCCTTTTGCGCAATATGTGGTCAGTATGCCACCCTTAGCAAGCAAGCGGTACATATTTTTAAATATTGTATCAGACCAAAGCTCGGGCTGTGCACTGGGTGCAAAAGCATCAAAGTAAATGAGATCATAGCTGCCATTTTCAGCAGTGAACGTTCGTAGGTCCTCTACAAGTANGGTAAATGAGGAGTTTCCGANTTTCAANGGAACATTGTGNGTTGCTNNCAAGAAGGGAAGTGCTNCTTTCATACCTGCTTCACCCAAGGCTGANGCTTCTTCTTCAGTGATGGGAAATTTCTCAATNGCNTGGTANTGTATGTCCACTCCTAAATCTTCCCCGGTTTCAAANGTGAGTTGTGCATTCAAGGCAGTACCNANTCCCACNTCTAAAATACGAACTGGATGAGCAGATGTTGCTTTGAATCCAGCTTCTATGAAAACGTGAAGGCTTTCAGTTCGCGCGCCATGAATACTATGGTAATGCTCGTCTAGTCCGGGTACCCAAATGGTGGTGCTTCCGTCGCTCGATGCAAGAATATGACGTTCACCAGCTACTGACATTAATTGATATAAAGCAATTCAATTCGTGAAATGGGCCCCTGACAAAAATTAGTATGGCACGCTACACAAGATTTTACGAGATTATTGTGTGCATCAATCTGTTGGGTTACCGTACTCGCAGATTGAATAGCTGCATAGCTTGCATTAAACGCTAACGCATGCGGTTCAAAAGCAGGCCCTTTCATGTGTGGCTCTGTGGGTGTAGCTGCAATCATTTTTAGCAGATTGTCGACGCTTCCCGAGAAAAGCTCCCCTTTTTCAAGTGATGCTTTTCGCTGCAAGCCTTCCTCATGTAAATCACGCATGATTTGGGCCAATTCACTTGGCTCATCCATTTTAGGCGACCATGTGCTTTCTTTACCGGTTGAAGACGGTTGTTCAGTTGTATCGCAAGAATAGAGGCTCACGGAAACGGCTACTGCCAAAAAGAATATTTTATTCAGCATCCGGAAGAACGATTTTAACACCTTTCGCCTTGAACATTACTTCGCCAACAGGTTCAGTTATGGCAGCAATTTCTTCCTCGCTTGCGCCACGGTCCTCTGCATAATGACGTAATTGTGCCACTGAAGTACTGTCCCAATAGGCATATCCCGACATGATCATATCCTGACCTTGACTGTTCGTAGGGAGTAAAAATTCATAATCATAGTCCACAAACAGGTTGTTATTCGAGTCAATCGCTGTTGCCATCCAGCATCCTTTTGTAGTACATACTTGCGTAATGGGACCGCCAACAACTGCCCATACGGTATCTAAATCGCTGGCCATATTTTTTACGACTTCCGCTGCTGTAAAGGGATTTTCAACGCTAAAGGTGCTATCGCCAAAATTCAAATAATTGGTCGTTTCAATAACGTTAGGAGCACTTTTTTCGGCTGTATTTTTTCCATTTTGACAAGAAATTAGCCCAATTGTAGCAAGTGCGGCAAGAAATAAATGTTTCATATGAATTATTAAGTGTTATTAGGCCGGCGTACCTGATGTTTTGGTAAACGCCGTCACTGATTTGCATTGTCAAATTTAGTACATTTGTACTCCCAAATAAAGCGCGAATGAAAATTGAATTGACTTCTCAAAGCCGCATAAGTGAAGTAGACTTTTCAAACCTACCTTTTGGACGTAATATGTCCGATCACATGTTGGTGTGTCATTTTAAAAACGGTGCATGGCAAGAGCCCGAAATTCGTCCGTACGGGCAGCTTGAATTTAGCTACGGTCTGCATGCACTGCATTATGGTCAAAGCGCCTTCGAAGGTATGAAAGCGTATCGNAAAGACGATGGGACTATTAGTATGTTTCGTCCTTTGGATAACTTCGCACGATTAAACAAGAGTGGAGCGCGTTTAATGATGCCTCAAATTCCTGAGGAAATCTTTATGGACGGTTTAACGAAACTTTTAGAGATAGACGCGAATTGGGTGCCTACTGCGGAGGACCACAGCTTATACATTCGTCCATTCCTTTTCGCTTCGTCTGAATTTATTGCTGCAAGACAGAGTGATGATTATACCTTCTGTATCATTACTTCACCCGTGGGGCCGTATTACAGTGGCTCGGTAAAAGTGAAGATTGAGCAGGAGTATACACGTGCAACAGGCGGCGGTATCGGTTACACAAAAGCAGCCGGTAACTATGGTGGTGCTTTTTATCCTACTTCGCAAGCGATTAAGGAAGGGTATAACCAGGTCATTTGGACCGATCACAAGGAACACAAATACATAGAGGAGAGTGGAACCATGAACCTTATGTTGTTGATAGGGNATACTTTCGTAACCCCACCATTAACNGATCGTATTTTGGCTGGTGTCACGCGGCGCTCTATTATTACGCTNGTAAAAGAGCAAGNTTGGGCGATCGAAGAGCGTCCAGTAACGGTAGATGAAATTGTNGAGGCTGCAAGAACAGGCGCTTTGAAAGAGGCTTTCGGTATGGGAACTGCGGCTGTAGTTAGTCAGATTGACACTATAGGTCACGAGGGTACTAACTATGCTATACCCACCCCAATAGATGGTAAGGCAATGGAAATTAAGCATCTGTTAAACGATATACGTTTAGGTCGTACACCGGATACAAACCAGTGGATGGTTGATGTAGTGCAACCCACTTCCGCTGAATAGTCTGNAAAATCAATAAAATAGGAACCCGGTTGCGAAAGCAGTCGGGTTTTTTATTTCCTAAAAGGAAGTAAAAGTCGAAACAAGGCGGCGGTGTCGAGACCGACAACACTATTGTAATTACCTTCAATACGATCGATGAANCCTGCGCCAATCCATTCTTGAATCCCGTATGCACCAGCTTTATCAAAGGGTTTGTAGTGATTNATGTAATGGTCAATAGCCCAATCAGGAATTTCAGAGAAATATACAGTGACTACGCTCGTCTCAGTGGTCAAAAGTGGCGTGTGATTATCAGTGGTGACAAGGGTTAGTCCGCTGATCACTTCATGCGCTGTGCCACTTAAAGCGATTAGCATTTCTCGTGCACTTACTTCATCTGCTGGTTTTCCAAACCGTTTGCCGTTTTGCCAAACCTCAGTATCACTAGTGATTCCTAGCTGTCCAGACTTAAGATGGGTGCTTAGTGCTTTCGCCTTAAGTTCACTTACATAAGCCGCTACCTCCTCACCAGAAAGATGGGCCGGAGCACTTTCGTCTACATCAAGTGGTAGCGTCCGAAAATCCAGGCCTAAAGAAGTTAAAAAAGCGGCTCTCCTTGGGCTTTGAGAACCCAAGATGATTTCGTGGGTCAATTCCATATTACCAGGTTCTATCTTCTTTGCGTCCCCACAAGTTGTGGATTTTCAGCAGTTGTTCCANGACGTCTCTCACACAGCCTTCACCCCCTAATACAGGACTTACATAGTTCGCTATGGCTTTTATCTCCGGCGCTGCATCTTGCGGTGCGCAGGCTAGTCCGGCCAATTNCATTACGTCGTAATCTGGAAGATCATCGCCCATGTATAGTATTTCCTCATTGGAGAGATCATAGCACATTTTTAGATCTTCAAAAGCATCTATTTTATTTGAAGCACCTAAATACACATCAGTTATTCCCAATCCTGAAAGACGTTCTTTCACATCTGAGGATCTTCCACCTGTAATGATGGCTACGCGAATACCGTTACGGACTGCCAATTGCAAGGCGTAACCGTCTTTACTGTGCATCTTTCGAACAGGAGCCATACCGGGCATGAGCAAAACTTCACCATTAGTCAAGACTCCGTCTACATCGAGGACCACTGTCGNAATATTTTTAAAAAGCTCTTTATAATTCATCTTTGGGATGGTGTTTTTGAATACTGGCACTTAATAATGTATACAACTCTTGAACNTCNGCGTCTGNGATGGAAGCCAAGTGCTTNTCAATNGTAGGCGTATCGAAGCGCATTGCCGGGCCTGTTTGAGCCTTTTTAGGTTCTAGNTCTATTGCTTTATCCGGGCCTTGACGCATGATCGCATGTAAGATTTCTACTGGAAGATCATTTTTCGCGGCATGTTCGTAGGCCAATGTGTAAAGGTGATTCGTGAAATTATTGACCATCACAGCGGCTGCATGCAGTTTTTCGCGCTTTTCAGAAGGGACATGAAAGATTCTCTGGGTCAGGCACGCGGCAATCGCGCTAAGCATTATTTCGTCTTCCTTTGTTCTAGCTTCGATGAGAAAAGGAACTTCGGACCAATCCANAGCAGCATCTTTGGTGAAACTATATAATGGATAAAAAACNCCACTTCTCGTGCCACTTTGAATAGGTAAGGCACCTGCTGTATGTGCGACCAATATATGCCTAGGTAATGCAGCACAAACCTTAGAAACTTGGTCGTCTCCAACACATACAATCGCCAAATCTGTCGAGGTTCGTAGAAAAAGATCGCGATCAACGAAATATGGATTATGCTGTTCTAATAACCCGTTGAAAAGATGGGTACCTAGGTTTCCCTTGCCAACTATAGCGATTTCCAACGGTCTGGCACCCATGAGTTAACCTCGTTTTAGACGCTGAACTACAGCAATCACAGTTCCTAGCGCCATTAAAATAGAGCCGATCCACAATAAATTTATCCAGGGGAATATCACTGCTTTNACTAAAATGAATGGCACTTCTTCTTCCTTGTGTTCACTTGCGATGATTACCGGTCGGTTCGTTTCATAGTTGATACGGTCGAAGCTGAATTTCAAGCCCAATTCCTTAATCTCTGTATCCATATGCTTCACTTCATTACCTTCTACGACATAAACGGGCATCACTTTGTACGTGCTGTCATTCATGGTCTTGACTGTAATGCCAGCGCCGAGCACTGCATACTCCAGTTCCCCATCTTTATCGGGTGCATCTACGAGCAGGGTATCTAAAGTGACTTGGTATTTTCCGTAGAGGTAGTGACTCTCGTTGAGGTCGAATTCAATTTCGAATTTATTTTTCCATTCTTCATCCACTAATTCCTCTGCAGTCCGTAAGTCCGCATAGGTGACGTGTGTATAAATATCTTTCAGTGCAAAATGCTGTGTTGATGGCTCAGCTACGTTACCCATGCGTTCGTTCAATTGTATACGAGGCTTTAGTCCGAACGCTGGTTCTAATTTCCCGTCATTTTCTTCGAAGAAGTCTAGATGGTAGTTCACAAAATGGCCCTCTTCAGACTGCTTCGACCAGCTCACAAAGTAGTTGCCCATGGGCACTGTGTCGCCCTGCTCAATGAGCAAGTTTTCGTTAGAAGGGAAGTCTTCGTGAATGAATGTATCATTTTGTGAAATGATGGTTTTGTTTGCATTTGAGACGAGTGATCCTGCGATGATTAAACCGAAACCTATGTGAGCAACGCTCGATCCTGCAACTGCACTTTGACCTTTCGCCCAACGCAACCAAAATTCAGCATTGGCGATAATTGCATAACAGCTCGTCCAGAAGAGGAAAATGTACATGGGNTTCCACATCTCAAGCGCAGCGGCTCCTGCGAATGCAACGAGGGTGGTGAGAATTAAGCTTAAAATTTGACGCTTAAAGAATGAAGCAGTTGTGGTTTTGCGGTAAGCAAGGAAATGGCCTGCACCCATTAATAAAGTGATGATTATGGCAAACGGAACCTGTATGGCATTGTAATGTTCAATGGGATCGTTGAGGACTTTATTACGCTCGTANAGTGTGAACAGAACGCCTTCCGGTCCAAACAATTTATTAAACACGGGGTAGGAAGTACTCAGCGTGATTTGAAGACCACTTATTAATAGCGTTAGTGCNCCGATGAACATCCAAAATTCGCGGCTGTCCATACGGTCTTCCTTTTCCTTTTTCGGTANGCCCTTGTAACGGATAAGTANTAACCCNANNGCGCCGATGGTGAAGAANAGGAGGTANATNAATAATTGGCCACTCAAACCTAAATCTACGAANGCATGNACGGAACTNTCGCCTAATACNCCGGAACGNGTNAGGAATGTNGAGTATAAAATGAGNAGNAAGGTCAGNATNAGTAAAAAGAGNGCTGAGGGCATTACGCCACCTTTGTTGCGTTGAATNAGCAGTAANTGNGCTCCTGCNNCCATGGTTAACCACGGTACCAAAGAGGTGTTCTCCACAGGNTCCCAAGCCCAAAANCCNCCNAAACTNANNGCTTCATAAGCCCANGCGCCACCCATTAAGATACCAACNCCTAAAATNCCAACNGAAAAGAANCTCCANNCNANTGCNCTNTTGATCCAACTCNTGTAGTCTTTNCGNAANAAAGCTGCNATTGCGTAACTGAANGGCACNAATGTCGANGCAAACCCTAGGAANAGCGTNGGNGGATGAATGGTCATCCAGTAGTTTTGAAGCANNGGATTTAATCCNGAACCGTCTGCGAAATTCGNGAATCGNGTGAGGTAGTCNGCNAANTGNGTCCANGGTAGACCTACATTTTCACTTAATTCACGCACTAGGATGAAAGGGCTGTACCCCAGGTGAAGATCACCGATGTAAACGCCTAAAATCATGCTTACCAGAAACGCTTGTACTGCGGCAAAGACGCCTACGACTGGCCCCTCAAAAGATTTAGCACTGTAGGTTAAGATCCAACCTAAAATGGCATTCCAAAACATCCATAATAAGAACGAGCCTTCCTGTCCCTCCCAAAATGCAGAAAATAGATAACGCGGCTCGAGGTCCAGCGAAGTGTGCTTCCATACATAGTCGAACTCAAAGTAGTGGTTCGCCATGATAAAGAATAGCGTACCGATCAAACCGAACAGGGTGGTAGCGTGAATTCTGAAGGCCAGACGGCCTAGAGTCTTCCATTGTGTACCTTTTTGGTAATAGGCAATTGCAGAGAGTAAAGCAAAAACAAAAGAAAAGGCCGTTAATCCGCGACCTAATTCTGCTGCCCAAAGGTGTTCACCTATGTAGTTCATAAGATTTTATTTGTAGATTTTATCGCTATCTACTTCGTTTTGTTCGTTGTATTTCGACGGACATTTCATGAGTATTTCTGTGGCAATGAACGCAGAATCTGCATCATAACCTGTGAGCGTGATTTCTTCAGAGCGCTCAAAATCTTGTGGTTTTGGCTCATAATAGATTACACGCTGCTTCTTTCCTTGTTTATCGATGGCGCCAAAGGAGAATTGGACCGATTTAGGTTCAAAGGTCATTTCTGCGTCTAAATCTAAAAACGCTATCACTGTAGTCGCCTCACCTTCCGCGGAAGCTGCTGTAGTAAAGTCGCTGTAAGTGGCGCTATTACCCAGCTTAACGAGCGTATACCCAATAAGAACGGCAATAGCAACAATGATAGCCACCTGACTATTTTTCATCCTCAAGCTTTTTAATTTTTCGATCTAAGGAGAATAAATAGGCTCCAAGACCAATGAAAATGATGGTTATCACACCAATCACTACGTTCATTTTTTCATTCCCATACATCACACTTTCGTTCTGAGCGGCTGCAGCTAAGGGGGAAAGGACACTGAATAGGGCGATTTGCTTTTTCATTCTTCTAAGTTTCTTAATCTATAACGCAAAGAGGCGATCCATGTTCCCACTAAAATCCATCCAAGAACTGCGGGGTAAAAAACGAGACGTAATCTATTGTCTAAATCATACGAATTAAATCCGGGATTACCTCCATTACCAGGATGTAAGCTATCTGTCATTCTGGGTAAAATTCCTATAAAAACTATCATCATCACGAAAGCAAATATGTTGTAGACTGCGCTAATTCTTGCTCTTTTACGCGGATCATCAATAGTGTTTCGTAAAACAAAATAGGCCATGTAAATGAGCATTGTTATTGCCGTTCCATTTAGTTTAGGGTCGTTCGTCCACCACGCACCCCAAGTAAATTTCGCCCAAAGCATACCTGTTAAAAGACCCATAACACTAAAAAACATTCCGGTCTCTGCCAGGCTAATGCTTCTTCTGTCTCGTGCCATATTTTCTGACGAAAGAAAACCGATGGCATTACCAAAACTTACAGCCATCATTACGACCATCGCAAACCACATGCTCACGTGGTAAAATAAGTTGCGAATACTTTGCTCAATGATGGGAAGTTCGGGGACCTCTGACCATAGCCCGTAGGTAAGGCTGAAGAGGATTAAGAGCAGTCCTGCTATTTTGTAAGGTAGTCCTTTCATGTGTGTATTTAATCTTGCCAAAGATACGGAAAGAGTAGGTAGGCGAGCAGTCCAATTCCAATATCTAATGCACCTAAAGAACCTAATAAATTCAAGGCCTCGATTGTAGGGACACCTACGATGGCTTGAAGATTTAAAGCGCTGGTTAATTGTAGAATAGGAAGCAGCAACGGCAGAGCCAAAATAGCTCCTAAAGTGGCGTTTCCTTGTGTGCGTTGTGCCACGCCGGAAGTTAGAGTAAGCACTACACTGCATCCGATGCTGCCTAAAAGCAAAGCGAGGCCGAACAAAGAATTATTAAATACGGGATTGCCAAAAAAAACAATAAAGAGCCCCCACGTGACTCCACTTATTACGGCAATGTATGCACTATTAAATAGGAGCTTCGCAATAATGGTAGCGCCAGGACCGGCGATTGTTTGATAATAATGGAAATAATCATTCGATTCGAATTCGAAACTTCTTGAGCTTAATTGAATCGCTCCGAAAAACACTACTATCCATAGTAGCGTATTCCAAACTTTATCTGCAGGAATACTCCCGCCATTAAGAAGGTAAATGAGGTATGCAACGCCTACTAGGTATAGCCCCAGGGAAAAGAGTACATTCGAATTTCGTACTTCCTGGGAAAAATATCTTTGGACCAATAGCCACGTATTCTTCATGGGCGCAAAATTACGGCAAACTATTGCGCAAATTTTACGTTATACCATAAAACCCTAATACATGAAAAAAATAATCCTACTGTCCGCAGTAATTGCGGCGGCGTGTTCTGCTCCAGAAGCAAATCAATCAACCACGGCTCTGGCCGTAAATATTACTACTCCTATGGAAGTTACTTCATTCTACGATCTCAGCGCAACAACTATTGATGGCAATGCCTTTGATTTTTCCCAGCTCAAGGGTAAAAGAGTACTTATCGTAAACACGGCATCTAAATGTGGGTACACGCCACAATATGAAGGTTTACAGGAGCTCCACAATACTTATGGCGGGAAAGAATTTATCATTTTAGGATTTCCCTCGAATGATTTTGGTTTTCAAGAACCCGGTAGTGAAGAGAAAATCGCAGATTTTTGTGAGAAAAATTACGGGGTAACTTTTCAAATGATGAGTAAGGTGAAAACCAGTGCGCGAAGCGGTCATGCCGTATATCAGTGGCTTTGCAATGCTTCACAAAATGGGGTAAGCGACGCTAATGTAAGTTGGAACTTTAATAAGTTTTTGATTGATGAAAACGGTCATTGGATTGCATATCATCCCTCACGTACTTCTCCAAAGAGCGCAGAAATCACTTCCTTTGCAAAAGGAACAGTGAGCATATGAAATTAGACATACTTGCTTTCGGCGCCCATCCCGATGATGTTGAGCTGGGCGCTGGAGGTATACTTGCGGTTCACGCTACTGCAGGAAAAAAGATTGGAATCGTAGACCTAACTCGTGGCGAAATGGGCACGAGAGGCACACCAGAATTACGTGATGAAGAAGCAAAAGAAGCTGGGCTTATTCTTGGGTGTCTCATTCGAGAAAATTTAGCGTTTTCCGATGGTAAAATCCCTACGAATCACGAGTCACAAATAAAGGTCGCTGAGGTCATAAGAAAGTATCAACCAGAGGTAGTTTTAATGAATGCACCGACAGACCGCCATCCTGATCATGGCAGGGCTTCGCAGTTGGTGGAAGAGGCGTGTTTTCTATCAGGGCTTCATAAGCTGGAGGTAAGTGCCGCATTCAAGGGACTGTTGCCATGGCGTCCCAAACAAATGTATAAGTACCTACAGTTTTACAATCTTGAGCCCAATTTGGTAGTGGATATTACCACAGGTTTTGAGGCTAAAATGGCTGCTATTTTAGCACATAAAAGTCAGTTTTATAATCCCAAAAGTTCGGAGCCCGAGACGGTCATTGCAAGTAAAGGTTTTCTCGACTCTGTGGAGGCGCGTGCTATGGACTGGGGTCGTGTCATTGGATCTAAATATGCTGAACCATTGATCAGTGTACGTCACATAGGCGTGGAAAATCTTCTCGATTTACGCTAAAAAAGCGGTACTCATAAAGGGTAATTGGCTTCAGAAATATTTGTTACTTTTATCCTTCAATCAAAATCACACACAAATGAAGCCAAAAGCAGTAGTGGATTACATCCGTGAAAACCAAAACAACAACAAAACCCTGAAGTCTTTATTCGCATCACAGTTCTTAGGAAAGTTTTCTGAGCAGGAATTGGCTGGTTTGAAGAAGTCTATTGAAAAGGAAATTCACGCACGTCAGCAATCCGTTGTTGACGATAAAATCGCCTTTTTACAGTCATTGGGTTACAAGGTTGAAAAATAAACTTAGGCTCTTTACTTCATTAAAA
>NYXD01000114.1 GCA_002685435.1 Cryomorphaceae bacterium
TAACCCCAACTTCTGTTATTATCATCTCTTATTTAAACATCTAGTCATCACCCACATGAATATTACAAGTACTATTTACGCGTCAATCCTCATTTCGCTTTTAGCGCCCAATCTACCCGCTCAAGAAGTTCGTGTGGCGTCATGGAATATCGAACATCTTGCAGAACATAACGAAGCTGGGTGTGAACCGCGATCTACGTTAGACTATGAACGACTTCGAGACTTTTCTGAACTCTTACATGCAGATATCATTGCACTCCAAGAAGTTGAGAACACCGCTGCTGTAGAAAGGATATTTCCAAAATCAGNATGGAACATAGTGTTATCCGATCGTCCTAATTCTACGACTTATCGCTGTCGAGGAAACGACCAAGAGAGTACTCAACAAAAAGTAGCTGTAGTCTTGCGCAAGGGCATTAAATATCAAAATAAAGGATCATTCGAAGAACTGGGTTTAGAAATGGAAGGACTTCGCTACGGCGTCGTAGTTGAAATTTTTGGCGATCGTGATACAATTAACCTATTNGCCCTGCACTTAAAGAGTGGATGCTTTGTGGANGATTACAGTACTTCGAAATTACGTGCTTGCGAAGTTNTAGGAACGCAGATAGAGACTCTAGATGACTGGATTGAAAATTCCATTAGAGGTAATAAGAAATTCATAGTGCTTGGCGACTTTAACAGCCGTTTAACCCGGGAGAATAGTATGTTCTGGAATAAATTAGTTGAAATGAATACTAGGCCAATTGGTATTAAAAACGGTATGCAGAANTTAACAGGCTGTCATCCNAGATACCCAGANTTGATTGATCATATTATNTTGGGTCCTCAAACCTCAAAACTGCAGATTCAAAATAGTCAAATGGTNCATTTTTATTCATCTACCGATGANCAGATGGCGGAGNACGACATGTTNAGTGATCATTGCCCGATCAGCCTNATGCTNAGATTATAATGAATNCATCACTNATTCAACGTTGAGAAATCGANGTGATTTTAGNTTATTGGAAGNGTCCTTTCCACTGGCCAATNNTCATNATAACCTTCTTGCCATTTAATNGAGTCNATTTCTTNTGATGTACTAAGNCATNCGTCTAATGCATTGCGTATCTCAATTTCATTCATATTTTGACCGATNAATACGATNTCATTCTTTCGGTCTCCAAAGGTTGAATCCCAATGCTTTTCTA
The DNA here is from genome assembly GCA_002685435.1 of Cryomorphaceae bacterium. Next base: position 1,191 of record NYXD01000114.1, read on the forward strand.
TTTCTTTCTTATTTTCTANGAAATTTNAAAATCGACTTCTTTTTTCGAAAGACATACTTGACCACCAAACACCAGCACTATCTGTTCTTAAAGAGCCTCCCGCCTGTCCCCATATCATCGCTTGGTCTGGGCGTGATACGAGCCAAAAAAGACCTTTACTTCTAATGATNGTTGCTGGGAANTTAAACTGTACATAATCCCAAAATCTAANCGGGTCAAAAGGCTTCCTCGAGCGATANACAAAAGAAGATATTCCGTATTCATCTGTTTCAGGCGTNTGCTGCTCNTTANTNAATTCTTCTATCCAACCAGCACTTTGTTCTGCNTCTTCAAAATNAAATAACCCNGTATTTAAAATCTCTTTNGGATNCACTTGGCCAAACGATGANNCNATAATTTTNGCNGAAGGATTCAGTTTACGAATAGCACCTTTCAGAATCCCTAAATGCTCGTTGCTAACCGCATCAATTTTGTTTAATATAATGACATTAGCGAATTCTAATTGATCAGTTAATAGGTTGACAATAGCTCGATGATCTCCCTCAATATCAGTAAGCTCACGATCATTTAATGTTTCAGAACTCCCAAAGTCATTAAAAAAATTAAAAGCATCTACAACGGTNACCATCGTATCNATAAAACTGAATAGNCTCAAGTCNACATTCTCGTCTTGATCAACAAACGAAAATGTCTGGGCNACAGGAACCGGNTCGCTNATACCTGTNCTTTCGATTAATAGATAATCAAATCTATTCTCCNTCGCTAATCGTTCNACTTCNAACATNAGATCCTCACGTAAAGTGCAACANATACATCCATTGCTCATTTCGACAAGCTTCTCTTCTGTNCGNGATAGNNNNCCTTCGCCANTNATTANACCCGCGTCTACATTCACTTCGCTCATATCATTNACNATGACNGCNACNTTTAACCCATCCTTATTATGNAGTATATGATTAAGNAATGTGGTNTTACCTGCTCCCAAAAANCCNGACAATACTGTTACGGGNAGNNTCTTTAANNNNGTCATTTAANAGTGCNTTTTTAAATTCAGCAAGTGAAGGNTCACCAGAGCTATAGATGGAAAATAGATCATNAACTCGGCTATTTTAAGCAGTTCTAACTTCTCGTTGAGAATTATNAATGCNAANANNAGCCAGCTTGCATAGAGTANNACTTTAAACCANNTATCNGNCGCACTCTTTGCAGNAAAATAAATAGCGATTAACGAAATCACCAGCGCCAAAATATCAATGTATACCCACCATACCGGTGCCGCCTTGTAATCGCTCATGTACTTGTGTAAGCCTGTTTGAGCTACAAATAAAAATGGTGTTGCAATGCAATGAATAAGACAAAGTCCGCTTGCACATGCACCCAAAATATCAAATGCTCTAGAACGTATGAAAATCATATGGAGAAAATTATTTTCTGTGTGCTTTATGCAACAGTGTTGCAAATATAAACAGGTTATCCATACTGCACAATTATTATGCTGAACAAAAAAAAATTAACCAAAGTGCACGGTTCAAAGCTGAGTTAGCTTCACTTGTTGGCCCCGTTCGTAAAAGAATGGTTGGCTGAAAAGAAAAAAACCAGCGCATTGCGCTGGTTTCTAGAATTCTTGCAGAGAGGAAGGGATTCGAACCCTCGATAGAGTTACCCCTATACCAGCTTTCCAGGCGGGCCCTTTCAACCACTCAGGCACCTCTCTAAAGCGGGACAAAAGTACTTGAAAACTCTAGAATGACAAGTTTTAATATTGTGACAATTATCACATGATAATATTATATTCAGCCACGTTCTTTGTATTCTTTTCTCGCGAATATGAATATGGCGTGACTATTGTATTCAGGCTACGTCACCAACATCATGTCGTGTTCACAAGAACCTTAAAAGAATCTAAACAACTAACGAATTATAACGTACTTTTACTAAGTGTAAAATGTACACTTATTATGCGTAAGCAAACCTTACTTATTGTCCTTCTAGTAGTACTCTGCTCAAAGGTTAAAGGGCAAAGTGATACGTACTTTGTACTTCCTCCTTTGTATGAATGGCAGGCAGGCGATCATGATATATTTCTTTACATAAGTACGAACGCTCCAAATGCTTCTGTTTGGATTTACAACAGTGATACTTCTTATTCGCAGACCGTAACAGTTACCTCAGGTAGCGTAGGCACAGTAAGTTTGACAACTCCAGTACCCGGGCTATTAAGCACATATGGTGCGCGTGAATTGAATTGGTCCAATTCCAAACGTTACAAGGACGCTTTATTTATTGAGTCCTCAGCTCCTGTGACAGTAACAGAGCAAATTGTTGAGCCGTTTAATCAGGACATCATAACGGCGAAAGGACGCAATGCGCTTGGAACAGAATTTTATGTCGCTTCTCAGACGCTCATAACCACCACCACAAGCGGCGCGTTTTTAGGGTATCATGGAATGCATTACATAAGCGTAGTTGCTACTGAGAATAATACTCAAGTTAAATTTAAAGCACCCACAGGTAGTGTTTTTGACAATGGATCAGATAGCGTCCTGTTCACACTAGATAAAGGACAAAGTTGGGTTTCCACAATGGAAGACGACGACGCTCTATTAGGAACGCACATTACAGCAAGTAAACCCATAGCCGTAACTGCTGGTGGCAATCACTTAAAAAATTCCAGTGCAAATCATGGCGATGCAGGGATTGACCAGGTTACTCCTGTTGAACACCTAGGCACAAAACATGTGGTCTTAAGGGGACTAGCAAATTATCCCAACGATTACTTCATGTATATCGCGACCAAAAACGGTACAAACATAACTGTCGATGGTGTTTCCATACTGAATAATGCGAATGCAGGAAGATCCGGGACTTTCAGTATGCAGGGCAACTCGAATCAACCGGGCAAACCCTTTGTAATTGAAAGTAACTACCCTATTTATATTTTTCAAGTAACCACTGGTGCCATCACACACGAACCAGAACAGGGAATGGCACAGATTCCCCAAGTAGAATGCACTGGATCCACTTACATACGCTATAATAGAGCTTCTGGCTTATCAACAGCAGCACTTGTAACCATCCCTAGTGATGCAGTCAATGATTTAGAATATAATGGTGGAAGCGTTACACAAAACTTAAATATAGCAATACAGCAAAGTAGCTATGACCCTTCTTGGTCAGGGGTATACATTCCTTCTTCCATACTAACTAATAACTTTACTCTCGAATGCCCCACTGCTTTCCACGTAGGAATACTCGCAGGGCAAGGGAATACGACAGGATTGTTTGGATATATTAGTGGTTTCGACGACAATTTAAAATTGCTTGATCCAACTTCCGCATCTTCAGTATCCGCGATAGATTTAGGTGATCAATGCGGTGATTCTATACCTCTAGTATTTTCCTTTACTTCGTGTACCGACAGTATTTCAGTAGTTGGAACGACGATACTTGTGGGAAACGGAACAATCGCAGATTCTAACATCAACGACTCTATACTGTACCTCCTACCCGATGGAGATTATTCAGGTCAGTTTGAGATTCAAATTACTGTCGCTGATAATCAAGGTGCAACAGATTCACTGACCTTTATTCTGAATTATTTAGGTGCTGATTATGACCCTATCACCGTACCTAACTTTATAACTCCGAATGCCGATTATATAAATGATAACTGGTCCATTGTGACATCTGAAAGTCTGGAAATATTTAATCTGGACATCTACAATCGTTGGGGTACTCTTATTTATACTACTGACATTCCTTCTTTTGAATGGAACGGGAGAACCCAAGCTGGTGATCGAGCTGCACCGGGCGTTTATTTTTACGCTATCCAAACCACTTTCAGATGCGGTACCTTGAATAAAGCAGGCGCTTTACACCTTATCGACTAATGATGGCCCTTTACCCTTTCAAGGAATATTTAACTAGAACGGCTCTATTAGGGCGTCTTGGAGTCTCTATTGTAGCGTTCTTTTTCTCCTCAGCGCTGAAGGCGCAGAGTGATACTTATTTTGCATTACCACCGCTTTATGAATGGCAGGGTGGACAACACACCATCGATTTACAGTTTAGCGCCTCTTCTTCAACTTCGAACGTATGGATATACAATAGTGATACGAGTTACTCGCAAAACCTAGTTGTAACACCAGGCGCTTTAGTAACCACGTCGTTAACAAATGTGATTGGTGGTTTATCAAGCACATATGGTGCAAGGGAATTAACGTGGTCGAACTCGAAAAGATACAAAGACGCATTGTTCATTGAAGCTACTCAGCCTGTGACGGTCACTGAACGTGTCAAACATCAGTTTAATCAAGATATTATAACCGGCAAGGGTACAAATGGTATTGGGACAGATTTTTATGTAGCTTCTCAAACATTAATCCTTAGCACCGTAACAGGAAGCTACACTGGTTATTACGGGAAGCACTATGTGAGTGTTGTGGCATTAGAAGACAGTACCGAAGTATTGATTAAGGCCCGACCGGGAAATGTATTTGATAACGGGAATGATTCCGTTGCCTTTATNCTGGACNNAGGACAGAGTTGGGTAAGTACAATGGCAGATGATGATGAATTGCTNGGNACNCGAGTTACTNCTTCNAAACCTATNGCAGTNACCGCNGGNGGAAATCANCTNAAAAANTCNAGCGGGAANCCCGGGAGATGGAGGNATTGATCAAGTCACCCCGGTTGAACANCTNGGTCTAAAGCATGTCGTTCTTCGAGGACGAAGTACCTATCCTCAGGATTACTTTATGTACATCGCTACAGAAGACAACACGAATATCACCGTTGATGGTGTCTCGGTACTTACGAATGGCTCAAAAGGCACTTCAGGTACGTACAGCTTACCGGGTAATGCAAATCCNGGTAAACCCTACGTCGTAGAAAGCAACTTACCCATTTATGTTTTTCAGGTCACTACGGGTGTTGCAAATGGGAGCCCTGAACAGGGTATGGCACAATTACCGCACATTGATTGTACAGGCTCTACGTTTATACGTTACAGTCGCGCCTCAGGATTAACGACTTCTGCTCTGGTTACTATACCTTCAAATGCCGNCGCCAATCTTAATTATAACGGTGCACCCATAACATCAAATACGAGCATTACCGTACAACAAAGCACATATGACCCCAGTTGGAGCGGGGTTTATATTGGGTCAAATGTTCTCTCGAATAACTTCACTCTAGATTGCATTACGCCGTTTCATCTTGGAATTCTGGCTGGACAAGGATCAAATACTGGGCTTTACGGATACATTAGTGGGTTTGATGATGATTTCAAATTATTAGATCCATTTACCGCGCTACCTGTCAATGACGTTCCTCTTGGAAATTTATGTGCTACTCCAATACCGCTATACTTTAGATATCTAAGTTGTGTGGATAGTATTAATGTAATTTCAGCTGCCCTAATACAAGGCCCAGGAACAGTTATCGATTCGAATGCTAACGATACTATACTGCACGTCATTATGGATCCTGCCTATACCGGCGCTGTGCGAGTAAAAGTAGTCGTGGAAGACGGTAGAGGTTATTCTGACTCCATTTTCTATAATTTTGAATACTATGGGACCTCGTACGAACCCATATTACTAGATACCGGTATAGTTTGTAACACACAACCCATAGTATTGGCTGTGGAGAATAATGGATCAACCGCTGGAGTAGGTTTTCTTTGGTCAAATGGAGATACAACAAGCTCAACTACCGCTTATAACCCAGGTTGGATGTGGGTAACTGTCGATTTGGGCACTTGCGAATTCACGGATAGCATTTACCTCGAAAACGGATCTCTTTACGAGGCACCTTATAGCGATACTGCTTATTGTGATTCGTTATTCGTTGACTTTAGTAGTCCCTTGGCTGCACAGATCTACTGGATAACTTTGGATACTACTACGTCAGAATTGTGGCTTGATTCAACCGGAATTTACCCTTATATAGCTACGGATATCAACGGCTGTGAGTCCGAAGACACTTTATATTTCAGACTTATACCCGAACCTTATATTGACGAAGGATTTGGCTGTCCAAATTATACTTTAACCGCTACAGGATACACCGCATTTATTGCTATGGAATTAGGGGATATAACCTATTCCACTCCGCAGATTGATACCCTATTCCCTTTTGCAGGATCGCATAACCTCACATTGATTGCTTTAGACAGCTGTAATAATCTTGACACCATTACACGCGTTCTTGAAGTAGATTGTTTAGACAATATGCTGATGTATGTACCCACAGCCTTTTCTCCTAATGGCGATGGTATAAATGATACCTATTGTATATCAAGCTCGCTACCTACGCGCACTACCTATTCTATTTACGACAGGTGGGGCAACGAATTATTCTCAGGAAGAGCGGATGAATGCTGGGATCCTAGCGCCTTGGGACAAGAGATATTTACCAGTACGCTTTCCATGCGGACATTTACAAGACTCCCTTCAAACGAGCTGCATATGGACGAATTCACGATTCACATCCTACTTTAATGTATTGCGTTTATCCGATACAGTAATGTGCAACATGAATGATACATTACTCAGCAACAAGTGTTAACAAAGACTGACTTTACCAAAGGTTAACATTTCACTAATTAATGTATTTTTGATTGTTCTGAAATAAACACATGTCACACCTAAATACCGCTATTGTAATTGCTTGGCCAGAATGCACTGCACGTGGAGATGAAAGATTATTGATCTTTTTAAAAAAAGCGGGGGTTCTTAAAAACCTCAACATGCGTGTTGGTCATGCAGCAATTTGTCTAATCAATCCGCAATCTAATGAGGTGCTTTATTATGACTTCGGTCGATATATCACCCCACGTGGATTCGGCAGAGCTAGAAACAAATACACAGATCCGGACCTAACTCTTCAAACGAAGGCTATTTTTGATGCAAATGAAGATTTACAAAATATCGAGGAGATTGCCTCGGAATTAGAAAGTAAATCAAAATATACTCATGGCTACGGTCCTCTTGTATTCTCCGTTAGTAAAACCATCAACTTTATTAAGGCAAAATCATATGCTGATGATATGATTACTAAAGGATATTTCCCTTATAACGGACTAATCAAAACTGCAAGTAATTGCGCACGCTACGTTACTGAAACCATGAAAGCTGCTAATGAAGATGGAACAGTAGGAACTAAATTAAAATATCCCCTCACGGTGCGTCCTACACCATTATTTAATGTTGTAGCAGCAAAATCGCAGGATACTATATATAGCTTTGAGGGGGGTACACTCGAGTTCTTAGATAAATCGCGCAGGCATAGTCTCTCAGATTTGAGCGTAAAATTACTAGAGAGTGCGTTCAGTAAATACACAAATACACTAACGGATGACGAAATTCAAGGAGATATTGACGAGCCACAGCGACCGGTTAAGTTAGCAGCTCATGCGCAGTGGCTAGGCGGCCTGGGTGAAGGTGCGTGGTTTGTTGTAGATGCAATAGATGCGCACAGCTTTAAAGGCACTAAGTATGCGAAAGATGGTGCGCTCGAACACGAGGCTGTTTACATCAACGAACACATTACGCTTCCCAAAAACCCTTTGGTCACGTATACCTCTCACTACGGTTTCTTCTCCATAAGTATAGATACAGTGGTACACAGATTCTACCGTCAGAAATAGCACCTTTGAATTCAAAAAAAAAAGCCGCGCATAAACTGCGCGGCTTTTTTGTTTACGTCGGTTATTTTTAAAAATCAACCTTGTAATAGAATACAGGGAATAAACCGAGCTGGTAATTTTCCTGAACTCTATCGCCTTCATCTCTTTCTGGGATGTAGGTTAATGTAAGTATGTTTTTATTGTTGGTGATGTTCGATATATCTAAAGCAAATTCATGCGATAGTTTCGAATAATTCCATTTGTATCCCACTTTTAAATCCAATCTGAAATAGGCATTATACTGTAGGGTATTGAAAGTAGCATCATTAACGTATTCTATCTCTGACATTTCTGTCGATTTCAATTCGTCTACCGTACCGAACCATCTACCGCCAATAGTGCTAACCTTCGTACCTAAATTTAGAATACCGTAATCCCCTACAGAGATGTTACGTGCCAAAACTAAATTCATTGCATAACGACCATTGAACAGTGTATTCACCCAAACGTCGTCTGCACTTCCTGGCAGTGCGTCGCGGTTCTGCGAACCTTTGTATTTCGCATCAAAAATAGAACCCGTTAATAATCCGTAGAAGCCGTTTCGATAGTAATGCTCCATGGTAAACTCAAGACCATAATTACGACCTAAACCTCTGTTTTCCAGTGGCTCTGCCCATAATCTACCAAAACCTGAACCGCCGTTCACTAAAGAGAAATAACTAGCTTGCTGCTCTACGGGTATGTTCCATAAATATTGGTAATACGCCTCGAGCTTAAGACGAATAGGATAGTCAAAATTATGCTCCCAACCTGCAACGGCATGTGCACTCTTCGTTAGACCCATTTCCTTGTTGTACGTAGTTCCCAACACTGTAGAATCATCCATTGCCTGAGAACCTTCGTAATAATAGAGGTAGCTGCTTTGCATCTGTGTATGGTACCCAGCACCGGTGAAAAATTTATTGTTCTTATCCATGTCATAATTGAATCCTAGACGCGGCTCAAATAAACTCGTGCTGTTGCTGTTGATTGTACTGTGAAATGCAGTGGCACCCGCAGTCATTGTTAAAGCGTCTGTTAAGCGGTGCTTGTAGGACAGAAAAGGTTGAATGTTCGCATATGAATCGTCACTGTTCCATGGAAATTCCCAGTCGTAAACTACGTTCGTGATTCCGTTAACAATACGGGTTGAATCATGGTAACTCCCCATTACATAATCTATATTAACCCCAACTTTTAGAGAGCGACGCGCATCAAACTTTTTTGTGTAATTATAGTAGGAATGAATTTTATCCTCAACATAACGATAATCTAAAATTTTCTCTACGCGGTCTACGCTGTACGTTAAATTATTAGCATCCGTTGAATCTATACTTCGCCATACTTTGTTGTTAGCAGCGTGAATGTTTGCACGAGAGGCGGCAACCCCCATTTTAGCATAACTCATTTTACTTAAACGTTTACTGTAAGTCGCACCGACAGTCACCATGTCTGTATCAAAGTCTTGATCTCTATCGACTGTGCCGTAGCTTTCAAACTCTCCAGTAAATGGATCTCCATCTGTACCAGAAACGTCGATGGTTAACTTTGAAGTACCACCAATACCCCACAAGCTTAGTTTAGAACCGTCCTTTTGCGGGAATGAAAAACGAAAGGCTCCATCTGCATACTCCGGCACAGCTGTTGTCCCAAGAGGTATACCTAAATTATCTGCCATTCCTAATGTGCTGTAACGTCCTAATATGAGGTATGAAGGTGCATTAGGCTTATCCTCACCTATTCGACCCTCCGCCATTAGCTCCACTCCTAGTAAACCAAACTGAAAGGACCCTTCGAATGGCGTTGCGTTGTTTCCATCGCGCATCTCAAGGTCAAAAACACCGGAAATAGCATTTCCATATTCGCCTGGCCAAGCCCCAGTATAGAAATCACCGCTCTGAATATATTTATTGTTCAATATCGTTACTGGACCGCCACCTGTTCCTGGAATGGCAAAGTGGTTAGGATTGGGAATATTGATTCCCTCAAATCGGTATAAAATCCCAGCAGGCGTATTACCGCGAACGACAATATCATTCCTAGAGTCATCAGAGCCCTGTACTCCTGCGAAATTCGTAGCCATCCTTGCAGGTTCACCTCTCGAACCGGCATAAAGATTAGTCTCCTCAACTGAAAACTTGCGGGCAGAAACCAATGCCATTTCATTCTTCACCTCACCTCTAGGTGCAGCAACAACTTGCACTTCATCAAGCTTAACGGTGCTCTCGGTTAGGTCTACACGTATCACAGCTTGCTTTGCAGAATTCAGCTCTACTATGGAACTCTTGGGCTCATAACCAAACAATTGGACCGCAACAACTTTGCGCCCAATCTCAACTTCAAAAGAAAATTGACCATACTCATCGGTGAAGGCCTGACTTGCATCACAAACGACCATGGCATCTGCCAATGGAAATTTAGATTCAGAATCTACCACGGTACCACGTATGGTCTGGGTTAAGGTTTGTGCCGATAGCATAGCACTAAACAACAGAAGGAAACTTAGTATAATTCGTCTCATTAGATATGGTTTTGTTTAGATACAATTTAAGACAACTTTATTAAGCACCGTATTAATTCAATATCAACTTTGAACCAAAACGTCGTCGAACATGGGGAAACACAGTAATCTACAAATGAAATATCTCATTATAGAGATTTACTTTGCGTAGGTTACGCGGTCATCACACTCGAAGATTAGAACTGAAATGCTAAAAAAAATCCAAAAAACGCTTTTTACCCTTACCGTAGTACTGCCAAACCACCGATTTAGGGTAGGTTCCCTTTAAATCACGGAAACGTTTAAAAGGATATTTAGCCGTTCTTGCTCTTGCACGTTGTACAGCCGTGAATTTACTATAGAAAGCAAAGTGAGCTCTGATGATGGCGATGGTATGCTTGGGTTTACCAGCAAATAAGAATTGAATTCCTGCGA
>NYXD01000115.1 GCA_002685435.1 Cryomorphaceae bacterium
TCCGCTTAATTTCAGGAGTACACGATTATATTTCATATCTGTAGGTTTGAAGACAAATATACCGCAACTATCATGGGCAATCCAACGAGTTAATTCTAGTTTTTAAACCGTTACCAACTTTTACGCTTGAAACAAAAAAAACCGCGATGGCAGGCCATCGCGGTTTTTAAACGTTCATTAAGTATATGATTATAAGCTAACGCGCTTAAAATCTACTACTGCTAGACCGGCTTCAACGCTAGTCAAGTATTTAGATACACTCAGTTTACTGTCTTTGATAAAGTCTTGATCTACCAAAGTATTCTCTTTAAAGAATTTGTTCAGACGTCCTGCAGCAATTTTATCAAGCATTGCTTCAGGCTTACCTTCTTGACGTGCCAAATCTTTTCCTACTTCTAATTCACGATCGATGACGTCTTGCGGTACAGCATCACGATTCAAAGCTACTGGATTCATGGCCGCAGCTTGCATTGCAACGTCACGACCTGCTTCTGCAGCTTCGGCGGTTAAGCCTACTAAAGTACCAATCTTGTTGCCCATATGAATGTACGAAGCTACGTAAGGGGCGCTAACCGTTGCCATTTCAGCAACTTCAATCTTCTCACCAATCACACCAGTCTGCTCTTGCAATTTAGCTGCAACAGTCAAACCACCTTCAAATTCAACAGCTCCGAGCTCTTCAGCCGTCGCTACGCCAGAGGCTAATGCGATATCAGCAATCTTATTTGCCAATGCAACGAAGTCTTCGTTTTTAGCAACAAAATCCGTTTCACAAGATAGTTTTATAACTGCACCCTTGTCAGCACCGTTAGTCTTTGCGATAACAGCACCTTCGGTTGCATCACGATCAGCACGCTTTGCAGCTACTTTCTGACCTTTCTTTCTTAGGATGTCAACTGCAGCTTCGAAATCGCCTTCGGCTTCAACCAAAGCTTTTTTACAGTCCATCATACCAGCTCCAGTTTGCTTTCTGAGTTTGTTTACTTCAGCAGCGGTAATCTTTGCCATGATATAGAGTATTAATTTTGAATTTTAATTAAAAAGAGAGCCGCAAAGGTATTCCCTACGGCTCTCTCAAAAAGTCATTATTGTTTCAACAAAGCGTTAAGGATTAAGCCTTAGCCGCTTTCTTGTCAATTTTCGCTTGCTCAGCAGTAGCTTTATCGCTCTTGCGCTGAGAGAGACCTGCTTTTACACCTTCAGTTACGAATTCCATTACCGCGGCGATGCTTCTAGAAGCATCATCGTTTGATGGGATTGCGTAATCTACACGGCGTGGGTCAGAGTTTGTATCTACCATACCGAACGTTGGGATACCCAACTTGATGGCTTCATCTACAGCAATGTTTTCACGCTTAATATCAACGATAAATAAAGCAGCCGGTAAACGATTCATATCTGCTACTGAACCCAAATCCTTTTCAAGCTTCGCACGCTGACGGTCTACTTGAAGACGCTCGCGCTTTGAAAGTGTTTCGAACGTACCGTTTTCTTTCATCTTGTCGATGCTCTGCATCTTCTTAATGGCTTTACGGATCGTTACGAAGTTAGTTAACATACCTCCTGGCCAACGCTCAGTTACGTAAGGCATGTTTGCTTCACCTGCGTATTTCGCTACGATTTCTTTTGCTTGTTTTTTCGTTGCTACGAAAAGGATTTTACGACCTGATGCTGCAATTTTCTGTAGGGCTTCTGTAGCCTCTGTCATTTTTGCTTCAGTCTTGTGAAGGTCGATAACGTGGATTCCGTTACGCTCCATAAAGATGTAAGGAGCCATGTTTGGATTCCACTTACGGGTGAGGTGTCCAAAGTGAACACCGGCATCCATGAGTTTCTTGATGTTGTCTGTTACTGCCATTTTTTTGAGTTTACTTTCCCTAGTAAGCAATGCACCAGTAGCCTTGTAAGAGTCTGGTCCATTTGGATACTAAATCTCGATTAACGTTTAGAGAACTGGAATTTCTTACGTGCTTTCTTCTGACCGAATTTCTTACGCTCAACCATACGTGGGTCACGAGTAAGTAGTCCGGCAGGCTTCAACGATGTGCGGTTCTCGTTATCGATCTCAGAAAGAATACGAGATACACCCAAACGAATCGCCTCAGCTTGACCAGTGATACCACCACCAAATACATTGACTTTAACGTCGTATTTGCCAGAAGTTTCTGTCAAACTAAAAGGCTGCTCCATTTTGTAGTGCAACGGCGCAGTGTTGAAGTAGTCCTTATAGTCCTTGCCATTAACGGTGATGGTACCAGTACCTTCATCCATGTAGACACGAGCTACAGAAGTTTTACGTCTTCCAATTGCGTGAAACTTTGCCATTTATTATTACTTATTTGATTTCATTAATGTTGATCACCGTTGGCTTCTGAGCTTCATTCTTGTGCTCAGGACCAGCATATACGTGCAAGTTGCGGAACAACTCAGCACCTAGGCGATTCTTAGGAAGCATACCCTTAACTGCCTTCTCGACAATACGCTCAGGGAACTTCGCCATGATTTGCTCAGGATTTGTGGTACGCTGACCACCTGGGTAACCCGTGTGCCATATGTACGTTTTGTCCGTCATTTTATTTCCGCTCAAAACAACCTTCTCAGCGTTAACTATAATAACGTTGTCGCCACAGTCAACGTGAGGTGTGTAATTAGGCTTGCGCTTACCTCTTATAAGCAAGGCTACCTTTGATGCCAAACGTCCTAGTGTTTGACCTTCTGCGTCAACTACTAGCCAGTTCTTTTCAACTGACGCCGCGTTGGCTGAAACTGTCTTGTAACTTAATGTATTCACCGCTAATGCGTTTTATATGTTTAAAGTGGTTGTGTGTACAACCCCCAAAAAGGGCTGCGAAAATACATCTTTATTTAGCTAAGAACCAAAAATCTATGCACAAATTGTTGACATCTTGAATAGTGCATCGTTTTTGAGTTGCATTCGTGGACAATTAGCACGAAATTGCACGTCATGCGAAAATACATACTATCCCCTATTCTAGCAGTATTTATCTTTCTTTCTGCGCCGCTATTTGGCCAAAAATGTGGTCATGACGTGCTGGAAGAAGAAGTTAAACGACTGTATCCCAACTATGAAGCAGACGAAGCTGAATTCATCTCGAAGGTGAATTTTAATGAGCCCCACCTTACTGAGGCCGTCGTTCATACCATTCCCGTAGTAGTCCACATCATTTACGATTCGCCAAGCGATAATATTTCCGATAAGCAAGTGCGTGACGCAATTATTGGTTTAAATGAAGACTATCGACGCTTAAATGCCGATACTTCGAATACCCGCTCGATTTTTCAAGGAGTGGCTGCAGATTGTGAGATTGAATTTCAATTGGCAAAATTGAACCCGCAAGGAAACTGTACTACAGCCATTACAAGAACACAAAGTGCACTGAGTGTAGCAGCAAACAATAACGTAAAAGGACTGATCAGCTGGCCGAACAATAAATACCTGAATATTTGGGTAGTGAATAGTATCTCACTCTCAAGCAGTGGTACAGGAACGGTTTTGGGATATGCCTACAAACCTAACCCTGGACAGGGCACTACGTACGACGGCATTGTGATTCGTCACGATCGTATGGGTAGAATTGGGACGGGAACAAGCATGGGCAGAACACTTACCCATGAAGCGGGACATTATTTAGGCCTAGATCATCCGTTTAAAGGCGGTTGTTTCTCAGGAGACAATTGTGCTGATACGCCTCCTGTATTGGAAGCGAGTTATGGTTGCAACACTAACGCAAACACATGTTCTAACGACAGTCCAAACAAGCCGGATATGATCGAGAACTACATGGATTATGCAGACGATAACTGCATGAATCTATTCACAGACGATCAGCGCGCCATCATGCGTTCAAACCTTGCAAATGTCGCAAGAAGAGGTTATTTGATCAGCACAACTAACGCACAGAATAGTGGTATACAGCCAGGGATGGCATTACCGTGTGCGCCGCAAGCGAATTTCAAAGCGAGTCAAACCGCCATTTGTAATGGTACAACGGTTCAATTTACTGATATGAGCACCTTCGGTAATGCCACCAATTGGTCGTGGTATTTCCCAGGAGGTACACCGTCTACTTCAACTGCGCAGAATCCAACAGTCACCTACAGTAATGCTTCGGGCAATTCTTATAAAAATTATGATGTCGCTTTAACTGTAACCAATGCCTTAGGAACTTCACAATCCTCTATTGACGGCTACATGAGTGTGCATACTCCGAACAGCACCATTTGGGCGAATAGCTTTAACTCCGGATTCGAATTTAATGCTATCCCCAACGGAACTTGGCACGTGGAAAATGCAGAAGGCGATAATATTAAATGGGAGCGTAACAGCTTCAATAGTTTTGAAGGCGATTTTTCTGTCAAGCTCGATAATTACAACAACGAGCCGGATAATACCGATGCATTGGTCACTAATTTTATCAATGTAAATAGAGCGGCAGCCATGAATTTCAGTTTCCGTTATGCCGTTGCCAGTAAGCCCGGTTCCGCGATGGACGACATCAATGTTAGTGTAAGTCAGGATTGTGGGGAAAGCTGGCAAAGCGTTCGTACTTTGATTGGACCCTTACTCTATGCAGCAACAAATAAGGCCACTCCTTGGAATCCTACTACGAGCAGCAATTGGCGTAAAGTGACTATCGGTTTAGATAATTTTGTCGGTAACCAGCCTATCATGATTAAGGTTGCCTTCACTTCAGGCGGTGGTAATAACGCCTTCCTAGATGATTTCAACCTAGATGTTACGCTTGATCAGGAAGACCTCAACGCAGCGCAGATCAGTATCTATCCTAACCCGAGTAAGGGTCGTTTTACTGTAGAAGGTTTACCTGCCGGAACACCGTATACCATTTACAGTACAGGCGGTAGCGCCATTCAAAAAGGTCTGTTGGATTTAGACGCCTCACTCGAGCTTACAGCTCCGGCAGGTTATTACCTATTCCAAGCCTCAAGTGTTCGCAAAGCATTGATCATTCAATAAGCAGTAAATATTCTCGGCAAAGCTTCCCCGGCGGAGCCGAAAAATTTGAGCATAAAAAAGGCGCCCAGTGGGCGCCTTTTTTCTTCGCTTTATTTTCGAATTTCTTTCTCAATCTTCGTGGGAACCATCACATCTACGGGATGGTTTTCTAAGTATTCCAACAGGCTATTGTAATCTTCAAAAAGGAAGGTCATTACAGTTTCTGTCGCTTCTTTTGTTCGTTTTGCTAATTGGTCAAACAACGCTTGCTCATTACTTTCCCACGCGCTCGCGGAACTTAAGAGCTGCCAAAGTGAGCTGCCCCACTGGCTCGACCAAACCTCTGGTTGCTCAAAGTATCCTTTAGTCTCCTTTTTACCGAAGACATGGTGACGTGCAGCCTCTAATGCTTTCGCTGTGACTTTTACGGTGTCCACTAGAGCTGAGTCTGACGCATAGGGTTCACGTTGCAGTAAAGATTGGAGACGTTCTATGTTCTCGTTCGCTTGCGCTAAGGACTGCACGGCAAGGTCTAAATCTGCCTCAATACCTTCGATCGCTTTGAATGCTTCGCGGCGCGCAACCAAATCTTCCTCGCTCACCCAACTGTTCATGCGGTAATCGTATTCCACATTTAACGACTGGGTTACGCTTTGACCGTCCCAATTTATCGTCACAGCGTATTTCCCGGGCAGTACAGGTGCCCCTCGGCGATCGCTCTGTTCCTTCTCTGCCTTGCGTACTTTGAAGCGCGGGTACTCCGCTCCTTTCTCCCACATGGCCCAACGCCAATTTTGCAAACCCGACTCCTTGACTTTGAGGTACTGAGTGTATACCGTATCTCCAGATTCGTTTTGATAATCTACCCGGAGTTTTTTCTTGTTGTCATCAGCCACTTCAGGCAGATAAGCGGTCATGCGTGCACCGAAGGGGCGGTTTTCACCGCGGAAGGTTGACATTCCAGCGAATCTTACACCAGGACTTTGCTTACGCTCCCACTGGTAGGCTGTTGGAGGTTCAAAGAATGCTGGTGCATTTAAATCTTTACCCGCAGCTAAAACTCGCAGCGGCTCGATATCATCGATCACCCAAGCGCCACGACCAAACGTACCCAGTACCAAATCCTTTTCACGCGCTTGGAAAGCCATGTCCATCACTTGTACGGTGGGTATGTTCT
The DNA here is from genome assembly GCA_002685435.1 of Cryomorphaceae bacterium. The sequence continues at coordinate 6,153 of NYXD01000115.1, forward strand.
TCGTCCATTTTGCAAATGAATTACCTCCATCGATACTGGCGTAAAGACCATATTCGCCACCGACAAAAATTAAATTCTGCTCAACAGGATCTTGCCAGACGCTCAATACAGGTCCAAAAATATCGCCGTCGTCTACAACCCTGGTTACCTTCTTTCCAAAGCCTTCTATTTTGTAGAGGTACGCGCTCCAATTGTTTCGGCGGTAGTCGTTCACAACCACCCATGCAGTTCCTTTGTCATAGTCCGATGCGCGAATCTGAGGAATCCAACACCCTTCAGGGAGGCCCTTAAGTTTGTTACTGATATCCGTCCAATTCGCTCCGCCGTCTAACGTCACGTGAAGTTTACCATCGTCCGAGCCTGCCCAAATCACCTTTTCATCTAAGGCACTTGGAGCAATGGCCAAAACACAAGTGTGGTTTTCCGCACCGGTAACATCGTAGGTAAGTCCACCACTCTCCAACTGCTTCTGCTTTTCAGGATCATTCGTTGTTAAGTCCGGGCTAATGATGGTCCAATTCTTTCCGTTATCTGTGCTCTTGTGAACATACTGCGATCCAAAATACAAGTTCGTCTCTGGCTTGTGCGGATCGAGAGCAATAGGCGCGTTCCAATGCCAGCGCAGGCGCTCTCCATCAGGATGTACCGGTTTAATAAGCGCTGAATAACCTGTCTCCGTATTCACTAAGCCCACATTACCTTCTTGACTCTGCGCATAAACTGCATCCGTGCGCCCTGGAATAGGCACTACATCAAAACCATCACCAAAAAATAATTCGTTCCACTCTTCATTGCGAATTCCGTCTGTAGTTAGACTGTAGGCCGGACCCATCCATGAGCCATTATCCTGCATCCCGCCGTACACATTATAGGGCAGTTGATTATCTATATTGATATGGTAGAATTGGGCCAATGGTAAATTTTCTACGAAATGCCAGCTTTCCCCATAATCATAGGAAATATTCATCCCACCGTCGTTCCCTTCAACAATATGTGCGGGGTTAGCAGGATCGATCCACATCGCATGATGATCCGGGTGAATACGATTGTAGGGTGTAATGGTTTTCCAATTCTTACCACCGTCATCACTGCGCGTTACATACGTCCATAAACTGTATAAACGATCTGGATTTTGAGGATCTACACGGAGGTCAGCATAGTAGAACGGGCGGTTTCCAGCCTGCTCACTTTCGGTCACTTTGAACCAATTCTTTCCACCGTCTTTACTCTTGTAAACTCCATTTTTCTTACTGGTTTCAATAAGCGCATATACAATGTTTGAATTCGAAGGTGCTATGCCTAAACCCATTCGACCCAAATCGCCTTTTGGCAATCCTTCATCTTCGCCTAACTTCTTCCAGTTTTCACCTCCATCGTAGGTGATAAATAATCCGCCCGATGGACCGCCGCTGGTAAAGAACCAGGGTGCTCTGCAGTATTCCCACATGTTGGCAATTAACTTTTTCGGATTGTTTGGATCCATGACAAGATCCCCAGCACCTGTACGGTCGTTGATATACAAAGAATTGGTCCAATTTCTTCCTCCATCGGTTGTCTTAAAAACACCGCGTGGGCTATCGCCCCATGCTGATCCAGTTGCACCCACATAAACCTCGTCGGTATTCTCTGGATTGATCAATATTCTATGGATGGTACGCGTTTGCTCTAACCCTATGCATTCCCAGCTCTGACCGCCGTCGTAACTCTTATATAGCCCGTAACCACTGGTTTGCGAATTCCGAGGATTTCCTTCACCTGTACCGACATAAATAATATCCGGATGCTTAGGGTCAATAGCTACAGCCCCTATAGACGCTACTTTTTCATTCTGAAACAGCGGCGACCAATTTTGACCGTTATTCGTACTGACCCATAACCCACCACTCGCCGAACCAGCATATAAAGTGGTCGCCGTTTGCGGATGTGCAGCGATGCATGTCACCCGGCCACTCATTCCGGCCGGACCAATATTACGGGCGCTCAATCCCTCCATAACCTGTTCTAAAGGTGTGACTTTCTCTTGCGCTTGAATACCAAAAACAGCACCCAAAAGGACGGCTGTGATCAGCACTTTAATTCTATTCTTACTCATCGATCGCTATTTAATCTTCTCTGTTCTTATTATTTACACCCTTCGAGGATTTCGAAAACAAACGTTTCACCGCGCTATCATTGGGTAACGGCGCGTTTGGACGGGAAAAGTTACACAATATTGGTATACCTTTAGACGAAACAATCCTACCTTATGAAAGTACTTAAACAATGGAGCCTTGGTGTCCTTTTCTTGTTGTCTTTTAGTAATCTGCAAGCCCAATACCGCGAAGTAGGCCTGGTTACTTCAGCATCCATGGGCATCATGTACGGTCCCGTGCTTGATGCACGTCCTGTATATAAATGGGGGAAATCGATTTCTCGTGTGTCTACCATTCGTGCAGAACGTACGTATATGAATTACGCTCAATACCAAGATAATAACTACTTCAGTTTAAGCACCGGATTTTTTGCCGGCCAAGAATGGCGTAAACCCATGGCCGATCGACTCTACTTCATACACGGCCCTGAAATAGGGACCTACTATTCTTCAAGTGTAAATTATTCGAATATTGCCCCTAGTTTGCGGTATCAATTCGGCGCACTTTTCCAAATAAATACCCGCTTCAACATTGTGCTTACTGCTCCTATGTCGTTAACAACTTCTTTCGGGAAATCTGACGGGCAGTGGAATCAAAGCGCCTTCAACATAGGACTGTTTAATGAAAATAATCTCTTGACATTAACCTATGTCTTCAAAAATCAAACAACGGAATAAACACATCTCTAATAAAGGGGTAAACAGCAAGAACTTTAACCTGTTCACTAGAATGATTAAATCCATACATCGGCTCGTATTTAGTTCACATCTGACTTTTTACATCCTTATGGGTTGTGCGCATTTTATGAATGGGCAAGAAGTAAAAACTGCTGAATTCATAAGTGCTGTTCAACAGCTTCAAAGTGGTGAAATAGACTCCTTGACCTTGTCTTATGAAGGATCACTCCCGTTTAAACAATTCCAGTTTGAAGGTTGGGAGTATTTTAATAAACATGAACTGAAAGGCATTGAGCGTAAGCCACTATCGGCGTCAAATTTTCGTCCATTGGTAAAGGAGGATATCATACAAATAAAAGACAACTGTATTGTACTCATCCTAACAAAGAAAGGTGGCTGGAAAAAGCGAATTGGAACTTTTGATTTTACGGGTACGCCAATACAAAGTTTTCTTATTCACGATCATTACGGTTATCTGTATGAGAAAAACTACCGTTCTTTTTCATTCTCCGAGCCGTTTAGGTATAATACAACATCCGATTGCTTTGAATTCTATCAGGTCATTTACGGCTATGAGCCTATCCCATCATTAGAGAACCCCACGCAGGATCCTATTTACCTTCAATCTTACCATCAGCTCAGTATTACCTCTGCCGGTGAATTTCAGATGATTTTGTCTGAAAACGCGCCTGATATTCTCTTTAGTAGACATGCTTATAAGCCAAAAACGCATACGGTTGAATATGAAGGTGTGCGCATCATTTATGTAAGTAACCTAAACCTACCTGAATTAGAGTTGTGGACACAAACCCACACAACATTCTCAGATATGGAATCTCACGATAGTATTGTTATACCGCTCTCGTATGGCGCAATATGGTACGATCAATTCTTTTTTGTGGATACCGCTGTAGGGTATTCCATTGTTAACGTTTCCCAGTATCACGAGAATGTAATGGTTTTTCCTGGCGATGGTACGATGTGCACATTAGAAAATTGGAAACGATACCGCTCTTCCTGGGAAGATTTAGGCTGCAAGAATGGCTTTTTTAACACGAAATATTATACCGCCTCGGAACTTCGTTTATTCCCAAATTACGATGACAATCAACTTTATGCTGCATTCTCAGCAGCTTGTGGCGAACCTGTAAAAAACAACAATGAAAATATAGGCGTTGCAACTCCTGACATTAATAACCCAAGGATTGTATTGCATCAAGTTGTTGTCCGTATAACCATTGAAGGGCCAAGAGGAATCGAAATGAAATATCTTGTATTTCAAATAGCAAATAGCTGTTAATATTTAAGTTTTAGCAGGGGGTAAACGCTCTGTATACAGGCTCTACTCCACGGTAACCGACTTCGCTAAATTGCGCGGGCGATCTACGTCACAACCGCGCATAACGGCGATGTAATAACTCAATAACTGCAGCGGTATAACCGTCAAGAGCGGCGTAAGTGCCTCCAATGTTTCTGGAATTTCAATCACGTGATCAGCGCTATTGATAACCTCAGTATCGCCTTCCGTTACANTTGCAATCACCTTTCCATCGCGAGCCTTCACCTCCTGAACATTACTGACCAATTTCTCATAGNGCCCGTTGTTCGGTGCAACCACAACCACTGGCATATTTTCATCAATTAAGGCGATAGGNCCGTGCTTCATTTCTGCCGCTGGATAACCTTCTGCGTGGATGTAAGAAATCTCTTTCAACTTCAATGCGCCTTCCAAAGCGATTGGGAAATTAACGCCACGTCCTAAATAAAGTGCATTCAAAGCATCTTTATACTTAGCAGCGATCTCTTCGATGTGCTCTTTTGACTCCAAGACTTTCTCCACTTTCTTAGGAATCACACTTAATTCGTTGATAAGAGAACGGTATTCCGAAGTAGAGAATTCTCCCCGCATTTTACCCAGCTCAAGAGCCATCATGGTCAAAACTGTGACCTGAGAAGTAAAAGCTTTGGTAGAGGCTACACCTATTTCTGGTCCAGCATGAGTGTAGGCTCCTGCATGGGTTTCGCGTGAAATCGTTGATCCTGGGACATTACATATTCCAAAAACCATCGCTCCAGCTGCTTTGGCCATTTTAATAGCGGCCAAGGTATCCGCTGTTTCCCCACTTTGAGAAATGGCAATGACGATATCGTTCTTGCGGATGATGGGATTACGGTAACGGAATTCTGAACCGTATTCTACCTCAACGGGGATTCTGGCGTACTCTTCAAATAAGTATTCTGCTACTAACGCACTGTGCCAAGAGGTGCCACAAGCCGTCATGATAATGCGGTCTGCATTTCTAAACTTATCGGCATATTCCTCAAGCCCAGACATTTTAATCATGCCTTGTTCCGGTAATAAGCGACCGCGGAAGGTATCATAGATTGCACGCGGCTGTTCGTAAATCTCCTTCATCATGAAGTAGTCGTAACCGCCTTTTTCAATACTTTCCAGATCCATCTGAAGGGCATGGATGGTCGGATCTACTGACTCATCACTTTCAATCATTCGAATTGTAACCTCACCTTCTGCCGTAAGACAAGCCATTTCGCCGTCTTCTAGATAAATGGCATCTTTCGTATATTCTAGGAATGGGGTTGCATCTGAACCTACAAACTTTTCATTCGCACCTAGGCCGATCACTAATGGCGATCCTAGTTTTGCTACAACGATCTCCTCTGGTCGATTCTTGTCATAGATACAAACGGCATAGGCGCCTATAACCTGAGTCAAAGCTAGACGAACGGCTTTGCGCAGTTTACAACCTTCTTCTTTTTGAACGTATTCAATAAAGTTTACGAGGACTTCAGTATCTGTTTCACTATGGAAGGTATACCCCTTGCTTTTGAGTAAATCTTTTAAGCTCTGGTAGTTCTCGATAATTCCATTGTGTACTAGTACGAGATCACCAGAATTACTTACATGTGGATGGGCATTTTCATCTGACGGCTGACCGTGCGTGGCCCAACGTGTATGCGCAATGCCCGTAGAACCAGAGGTGTTATTAGCAAGTGCATGCTCCTCCATCGCAACAACCATTCCCTGCTTTTTATAAACGGCAATCTCACCGTCTTGCGCTAGGGCTACTCCTGAGCTATCATATCCACGGTACTCAAGACGTTTGAGACCGTTCACGAGAATAGGGAACGCTTTTCTGTCCCCAATGTATCCTACAATACCACACATAGTGTCGTTAGTTTAAAGGTTTGGTGGTGCTAAAATACGCTATTTCCTACTCCGATTTTGTGTAGTAGACATTAAACTCTACAGGAATGGTCGGGTGAAGACCACCACCTAAGACAACGCGAGCCGCGCTGGAACTTGAACTTGCGGGCGTAAGAATGACGGGTAAGACCTCTTCCTTTTCGTTTACAAAGTCGTGTACCATTCGCGTTACATTGAAACGGTAACGGAATTCACGCAGATCAGCACGATTGATCGCTCCTCCCGCTGGGTTAACAGGACTGGTATAGTCCTTAATAAGTGCCTGCGCAGAGTCTTGGTCCTGTAGAATCAGTAGCGTGTTAGGAAGGGTGTATGGCGATGCAGTGCCTTGCAGTACATGGGTAATGATTTCAGCGCGATTAATACTGTATCCTTTTCCTATTAGCGTATCTAGACCTGGAAATTCAAGGACTGTGCGAGCACCGCCAGCGCCTTGAGTGTAGGTGAGCATTTCTCCATTGACCGTATCTTGCATATCCATGGCAAAATCAGCCGATGTGAAATCGTTCTCGTAGGTGTTGAAGGACAGTCCTGGGTCACCAAAGTTCTGCCCGAAGGTCATCGTAAAGAGTTTCGGAACGGTGTCTTGAGATCCGGTATGATAGAATAATTGGATCAAGCTGCCGGAAGCTGTAAGGTTGATAAAAGATAGGGCACTAGTTCCCGTTCCGGCATCTCTGAAATGCAAACCAGGAACCGCTTCCACGTAGCTTTCGTTATCTATTAAAAAATCTTCACCTGCAATGGCAGGATCGAAGAGACTTTCTTGGAAGTAAGCAGGGTCAAGATCAAAAGTGAGGTAACCCACACTAGTATCGATACCATTGTACACAGGAACAGTTGGGTCTATCATTAGCGTCGTATCCATGATAGAAGGTCCCAAAACAGGTAGATTGTTACTGTAATAGTTGATAGTGTCCGTCATCGGCTCAATCACTGGCAAAACTTGCAGGTGAATAGAATCTCCGCGAACGCCATAGGTGTTTTGATAGGTAAGGCGAACTTTTACAGAATCACAGATCGTACTGTCACCAAAATCCGGGGATAGTTTTGACAGTAAAACGCGTGACGTAAAGGCCGCATTTAGTTTTCCGAAGATGGGGTCATTGAGGTTACCTAAGGCAACCGCGCCCGGGTTTTTAGTAGTAATACTGTCCCAATTCGTTGTGTACGAAACGACATTGTAGGTTAATTTCTCTCCTAATTCAGGACGATCCTCAACAAATTTTCCAGCACCAATTTCGCCGTTGCTTTTTTCACAACTGCTGCTTAACAGGGCCAGCCCAACGAAGGCTAGGAATCCTAATAGCGACTTATTCAACGTCTTCTTCAACCAGTAACGATTCATATACTTTGATGGCTTCTGCGGGATCTTCAGGGAAGTTTTTTCCGTCGATACAAGGGATGTTATTTGCCTTACAGAATTCTTCAACGTGTCCGGTATTTTCTTCGCCTAGAATCACTACATCTGCATATTTAGCAGCCAAAAGCTGTAAATCCTCGCAGGTAGGCGCATCTAATCCTTCACAAAGCGCTGGATCTATTTCATCAAACTCCATTCCTGCTTTTAGCTTCGGACCTAAAGTTCCATCAAAGCCATTGTCATAGGCAGAGAAGACAATTTTTGCATCCTTGAAAATAGGGTTATCTGCTTGGAACAGGCGCAAGTACATCGGAACTAAAGCCGACATCCAGCCGTGAACGTGAATCACATCTGGTTTCCAACCTAATTTTTCCACGGTATCAATGGCACCTTTTGAGAAGAAGAGCGTACGCTCATCATTGTCTTCAAACTGCTTGCCATCAGCATCTGCATAAGTGAACTTCCGCTTGAAGTATTCCTCATTATCAATAAAATATACCTGCATGCGCGCTCCAGGAACTGAGGCCACCTTAATAATAAGCGGCATATCCATATCGTTGATCACAACGTTCATCCCACTTAGACGGATCACCTCGTGTAACTGATGTCTACGCTCGTTAATGACACCGAAACGTGGCATAAAAACGCGCACCTGGTGACCACTGTCGTTCGTCTTCTTAGCCAAAGCTAGAGTCGTACTTGAAATGGTGTTTTCAGGTAAATAAGGATGGATTTCTTGTGAAACGAATAAGACGCGCTTGCTTTCCATAGGAGAAAGTATATTTTAAATAGGGTGCAAAGATACCTATTTTCGCCCTTTATATCAAAGAATGGCCTAGATTTGGAGCCCTTTTAACACTTATGGAACACATTCGTAGCATTGAGGAGTTAGCGCACTGGAAATCAAAAGAGCGTGAAAAAAAAATAGGCTTTGTTCCTACGATGGGCGCATTGCACGATGGACACCTCAGTTTAGTGCGTCTGAGTCAGTCGATATGCGACAGGACAATAGTCAGTATTTATGTGAATCCCACACAATTCAATAAAGTCGAAGACCTTGCGGCCTATCCAAACACACTTGAAGCTGATCTGCGCGCTTTAGAAGCGTTGGGCTGTGATGCAGTCTTTCTACCTAGTGCGCAAATGCTATACCCTGACGGATTAAAATCCAGGCGCTTTGACTTTAATGGTTTAGACCACTTCATGGAAGGTGCAGGCCGCCCGGGTCATTTTGAAGGTATGGCGACAGTAGTTACCCGTTTCTTCGAATTAATTGAACCCGATTTTGCCGTATTCGGTGAAAAGGACTACCAACAACTAAGCATAATTAACCAAGTGGTTACGAATGAGGACTGGTCCGTAGAAATCGTACCCGGGCCTATTTCTAGAGAAGCAGACGGCCTGGCGATGAGCAGCCGAAACATGCGACTCTTGCCACAGGAGCGCAAAGAAGCTGCGCAAATTTATGCGGTATTAAGCGCCAGCATTTCTAGACTTAAACTACATGGAAATTCACCAAAAGTCTTTGAAAACCAGTGCACTGAAGCCTTGAATGCAATACCTTCCATTCAAGTGGAATATGTGAGCTGCTGTGATGCGGCAACTCTTCAACCTTTAGAGGAATTCAACACTTCCCGTCCCGCTAGAGTGTTTGCTGCTGTTCAATGTGGAAAAGTCCGACTCATTGACAACCTTCCTCTTTTTTAAACTACTTTTGCCGCATGCAAATAGAGGTTGTAAAAAGTAAAATTCATCGCGTTCATGTTACAGGAGCAGAGCTGGATTATATCGGTTCTATTACCCTAGATACAGAACTCATGGACGCCGCCGGAATTTTACCCGGAGAGCGCGTTTATATCGTAAACATCAATAACGGTGAGCGTTTCGATACGTACACCATTGCAGGTACTCCTGGCGCAGGGGAAGTAACTTTGAACGGCCCTGCCGCTCGTCGCGTTCAAAAAGGCGATATCATCATCATCATTGCCTATGCACAAATGAGTCCGGAAGAAGCCAAATCTTTCAAACCAAGCATCGTTTTTCCAAACGAGATAACCAATCGCATCATTTAATGGCGGGTTGGGTAAAAAAGACGGTGCAATACGTGCTCTTTTTGAGTATTGGAATTGCCTTGCTTTACCTGACCTTCAAAAATGTCAATCCTGTAGACCTTTGGAACAACCTTAAAGAGGTACCATTAAGCGGACTACTGCTAGTTACTTGTATCGGGTTTTTAGCTATCGTTTTTCGCGGTTTACGCTGGGTGCAAATGCTGCAAAGTTTAGGCTACCAGGTAAAAGGCATGCGCGCTATTTCTGCAGTTGCCTTCAGCTACCTAGTAAATCTAGTTACACCTCGCGTTGGTGAGGTAGCGCGGTGTACCGCGCTGCACAGAACAGATAAGGTTCCCATTGATAAGCTAGTAGGTACGGTCGTTTTAGAACGCGTAGTCGACACGTTATTATTTGCAATAGTCACGTTAAGTACCGTGGTTATTTCAGGCGATGAACTGCGAGATTTCATGACGCAAAGTGGCGCTCAAATTCCAGAGCTTTCCCTGACAGGTACTGTAAGTATTGCAGTCGTATTGGTCGCGATAATTGCATTAGTGATCTTCACTCGTAAAGCATGGATGCAATGGCGCGTGGCACAGAAAGTTGCAGAATTTACCACAGGGATGATTACCGGCTTGCGTAGCTTACGTTCAGTTCATAATAAACCTCTTTTTTGGTTTTATTCTGTAGGGATTTGGACCTGTTACGTTGTGACCATAGCGATTGGCTTCAGTATTGTAGATGGTGTTCAAGGCATCGGCGCCGAACAAGCATTTTTTGTGAGTGTAGCAGCGGGGTTAGGGTTCGTGATTCCGGTACCGGGAGGGATCGGCGCATACCATTATTTAGTCTCTAAAGCGCTTGTTGTCTTAGGGCTCTCACCATTTATCGGCACATCCTTCGCTACCCTTATTCATAGTTCTCAAAGTTTAATGTTCGTCTTTACCGGCGCCATAGGCTTTGTTTTTCTCTATTTTGCAGGAAGAAAATAAGTCTTCCTCATGGCAAAGCAGAAAAGTATTTTTAATTGTACCCAGTGCGGCACTCAACACAGCAAGTGGATGGGACAATGCCAGGGTTGTAAGGAGTGGAACACGCTCGTTGAGGAAGTTGAGATAAAAAGTAAACCGGACCCACGTGCATGGAGCGGTGAACAAGCGGCAGCAAAGCCCATTCGCATTGAAGACGTTGAGCACACCAGCGTGCAGCGCTTCCCCATTCAAGATTTTGAGTTTTCACGTGTTTTAGGCGGCGGCGTTGTACCAGGATCTGTAACCCTTTTGGGTGGCGAACCGGGGATCGGAAAAAGTACGCTTTTACTCCAATTAGCCCTTAGTTTTAGCGGCACTGTAGCCTACGTTTCGGGAGAAGAAAGCCCTTCACAAATAAAATTACGCGGCGAGCGGATCGGAAAAGCGGTAAGTGAATTGTATTTGCTCAGTGAGACAAAGACGGACGCTATTTTCAACCACTTAAAATCGGTCCGGCCGCATTTAGTGATTGTAGATTCAATACAAACACTGCACGTACCGCACGTAGAAAGTACGCCTGGCTCAGTAGCACAGATTCGTGAGAGTGCGGCGAGTTTCATTCGCTATGCTAAAGAGACGGGTACGCCTGTTTTACTCATAGGTCATATTAATAAGGAGGGCAGTATTGCTGGGCCTAAGATTCTAGAGCATATGGTGGATGTCGTGCTCCAATTTGAAGGCGACCCTAACCTACTTTACCGCATTCTTCGTGCACATAAGAACCGATTCGGCTCTACTCACGAAATAGGTCTTTACACTATGGAACAAGGCGGGCTTTACGGTGTCGAGAATCCAAGCGAATTGCTTGTAACAAAACAACACGAAGGTCTAAGCGGAAATGCGGTTGCTGTGATGGTGGAAGGTGTACGTCCTATGCTGATTGAATTACAAGCGCTCTGCTCTACGGCTGTATATGGAACACCGCAACGTTCAACTACAGGATTTGATACACGTAGACTCAATATGCTACTTGCGGTCCTGGAGAAGCGCTGTGGCTTCAGATTGGGTCAAAAAGACGTCTTCCTGAATGTTACTGGTGGACTAAAGGTAGACGATCCGGGACTCGATCTAGCGGTGATTGCTGCAATCTTAAGTTCAAACGGTGACGCACCCATTACAGGTAAAGTCTGTTTCGCAGGTGAGGTTGGGTTGACTGGTGAAGTTCGTCCCATTACCCGTGTAGAGCAACGCATTAAAGAGGCTGAGAAATTGGGCTTTGAGACCATCTACATCAGTGGTCACCACCAGATAGAAAAATCCCACTACGACATTGCCATAGTGGGATTAAAGAAAATCGAAGAGCTGGTGCAAGCCCAGTTCCTGTAAAATTTAATTTCCGCCTTCCAGTAGGTTGGCCAATTCCGTTAAGTCCGGTGTCAATATGATTTCCGTGCGACGGTTGATGGCCTTATTTTCAGGGGTATCGTTTTCCACTAATGGAATGAATTCGCCACGTCCTGCCGCAGTTATACGCTCCGGATCTAAACCTTGATTCGTAGTTAATATTTTAACCACGTTAGTCGCACGCATCACACTCAAATCCCAATTATCACGGACCTGACTCTGCCCTCGATACGGATCATTGTCTGTATGCCCTTCTACCAATACACTAATGTCATTGTTTTCAGCGAGTACGCGTGCCAAATTTTCTAAGGCCACTTGTCCTTTAGGTGCGACGTCCCAGGAACCTGGAGCGAACAGCAAGCTGTTTTCAAGACTAACATACACTTTACCATCACGCATGTTTACGGTCAGTCCCTTGCCGGTAAACCCGAGAAGTGCATCTGCCACTTTCTGGCGAACAAAAGCCACCGTACTGTCCTTCCGACGAATAACGCCTTCCAGCTCGTTCACCCTACGTTGCCCTTTCTCGAGAAGCAACCTTTCAGTGTTCAAACTGTCCTCTTTCGCCTGAAGACGATTTTGCAGACTACTCAACTGATCCATGAGTGATTTATTCTCACGTGCACTAGCGGCGATCAATGAACTGTTGTTATCGAGCAAATAATCGTACTGTTTTGACAAACGATCGTATTTGGTTTGGAGTACACGTAGTTCGTCAAATTTCGTTGTAGTATCCGCTACCAACGTTTTATTATCACGACGAGCTTCTGTCAAAGTGCGTTGAAGTTCTGTATTCTCTGCGGCACGGGTTTCACTTTTCTGACGCAATTGGTCCGCTTCATTGTTCAACAAGTTGTATTTATCTTGTAATGCTTTGTGCACCTTAGTGCTAACACAAGAAGTTCCTAAGAATCCTACAAGCGCAAGAATGAGTAGCTTTTTCATAGTTTATTTTAATTCAACAGCGACCGTACCCACTAGGTAAGAATCGGTCATCAGAGCAAGCGTGTAAATACCAGGAGATAAGTCTACAGGGGCGTCAATAGCACGTTTTGCATCGATACAGATTTCCATTGCTTCGCCTTGGAAGTTTACCACTGCTTTCCCATTAAAGCCCGATTGTTCGCCACCAACCACGGCTTGATTTTGTTCTGGAGCGTCTACAGGTTTACCGTTTTCACCAATCCACTTCACATAAAGTATTTCCTCGCCTTTCGCTGCAATTCTGTTTTTCGCTAACGTAATGCATGCTGTAATACCGTCGGCTTTTTTTGCGCGGCGTGTTCTGCGCATTTTGCCATTTCCTGCTACACGGAATGCCTCTGTTGTAGAAGTAGCGATGACCAATTGCTTTCCTTTTGCAACGGTTTCTGTAAGTCCCGCATTTGCGTTGCGCAGAGAAGTATTTGCATCCATAGCCGTGTTCAGACTATCTGCAACCGTTTGCTCACGTAAACGCAACGCTTCATACGCGGCATTTGCACTATCAAGCTTCCCAACAAGAGCAGCATTCGCTCTCTTCATTGAACCAAGACGACTACGGTAGCCCGTTAAAGACTTTTTGTTTTGAACATTAACAGCATTGATGCTATCAATAATCCCACCCAAACGGGTCATCTCGTACTGAACAAACGCATTCAAGCTATCGTTTTGACCAACCTGGGCTTCGAGATCTTCTTTCATATCCGCCAATTCCATGGTCAAAGCCTGTTTCTCGAGTGCAATCTCGTGCTTCTCTTCGCTGCGTAAATAAAGCAATACACCCAATACGATCACGGCCAATGCCATGATCACTAATACCGGTCCTAATTTGCTCTTGTTGTTTCCTGTGCTCATGTGTGTGTGTTGTTATCTTATTAGTAACGAAGCTAACGATAAGCCGCTTTCCAATGTTTTCCAAAGGGTTAAGTTTTTTAACAAGGGCCGTATTCCCTCAAAGATGCCTGCAGTGCGACGTCGTATTGTCCATCCTAGAGCAAAGCCTATGCCAATTCTGTTTGTGTAGCGCTCCACGGCTAGATTCCATTGCTGTGCAGCGCACGATGCTACTTTCGAGTACCTTACCAACAGGAAAAAAAGCTACCTTCCGTTCGGTACTGTATTTCACCGGGCCCGTTCAAATCTATTGCTACAGCCTTAAATACGGAAGTAACTATTCGTTAGGAGTCGTGCTTGGCAACCACTTCCTTGCCCCGCTGATCGTTTCCACCCTCGCGGGCCAGCGCCGGCCGGTGGTGGTTACTGCCATGCCGGTGCACTTATGGAGACGTTTAAAGCGTGGTTACAATCAAAGCGAAGCGCTGGCCCGCGGCGCACTTCGAGGTGCTCGAGAGGCTGGGATTGATGTGCGTTTTGAAGAACTTCTGACGAAGACTGCCCATCGTAAAAGCCAAATTCATTTTGATCCTTTTCAACGCTGGAACAATACTAAAGGAGCGCTTCGAACGACCAAAAAAAAGCGCGTCCCGAAGGACGCGCTTATCTTTATCATTGACGATACTGTTACAACAGGATCGTCTTTATTACGAGCGGCAGAGGCGTTACTTCACGACTATCCAAAGGCAGAAATACACTTACTTGCGCTCGCCCAAGAGCTCTAATGACGGACAACCACCGTTTTCTGCAATAATCCTTTTGGCGTTTCTATCTCGATGACATAGGTGCCGCTCGCAGCCGCACTTAAATCATACGTTTTTTCAAAACCACCAGCTTGCGCATCAAACGTATCTGTACTAATCACTTGACCTAAATAGTTAACGATACGAACAGCTACTGGAGCAGCCTGATCAAGTGAGCCATTAATAGAAATTAAACCCTGAGTTGGATTCGGGTATACTACTAAAGCGCTTAGATCTGAATGCTCTTCGAGGCCAATACCTTGAATTGATACAAAGATTTGCTGGCTCGTGGTATCACAGTCACCATAAAGTTTTAATACCGCAGTATACTGGCCATTGGCAGAATAGGTATGCGTTTGCGAAGAACCCGTACCCGAACCATTGGTTCCATCACCAAAATTGATGAAATAGGACGTATAGCCGGAGGCACCTGCCCAAGTAAAGGTAATGTCTGCAAATGTCGTACTGATCGAATCAACATTATAGTTCGGGTTACCCACATTAATGGCAGAGCAACTGTCAGTAGTAAACTGATAGTTCATGCGTAACGATGTATCACCAGCGGCACACACCTCAGCAACATCAAAGTTGTATGTGGTGACAGGCTGAAGCCCTGTCATCGAGGCCAGAGCAGAAATAGACGTTCCCATCTTTGTGTTGGTAGATCCCAATGCAGTGTAATGGTATACGAAAGAACCCGTACCTCCTGTCCATGAAATATCAGCAAAAGTACTTCCCATGTTCGCTACGCCTAGGCTAGAAGGTGTCGGACATGAAGGAGTAACACAATTTGACATTATCGTATCCACAGCTCCAACACTGAAGTTACCCGCAGAAACACTAACGTTTTGTGAACCTGAAGCATTCGAAAGCGTATAATAGACCTCTGACGGATACGAACCTTGAGCGCCGTTTACTACAGCGATTTCAGTACCCGCACAGATATCTATATCAACAATCAAACTATCACCAGTAGTAAAGGCTGAACCAAACGTTTCTCCATAAACGCCGTTGTAATAGAGATCAACAGTAGCACCGTTCCAACCATCTCCGTAAGTATCATACATACTCATCGTATACGAACACAAATCTGTTGAATCACAACTGTTCGTGCAAAATGGGATAGGTCCAAGTGTATCTGAGGTGCCATTGCCACCACAATCGGCAATGAGAATGATGTCGTAGCACGTATTCGAGGAAAGTCCTGTTAAAGTAAAGCTGGAGTTGGTGGTTGAATCCATTGAGGAAACCATAGATCCCGTTGCTTGAACGAAGCCTTGTGGACCCCACTCATAAATAAATGTACCCGTATTTCCGTTCGGATCGAAGGAGAAATAAGCATCATTTTTGCCCGCTATATAAATCAAATCCTTTGGGTTTGGACAGAGTGTATTACAATTCGCTTGGAAAGCCGCCATTTGCGTACCCAAA
>NYXD01000116.1 GCA_002685435.1 Cryomorphaceae bacterium
CGGTAAAAGCAGCGGCATCGACCCAACCATCTGTTATTTAGGACTGCCCTTATTGATTCAAAGTAAAGATGAATTGGGTACTGTAAGCTTACCTGTGAATGCAGGAAAAGGAGCTGTATTTCTTTTAAATAGTGGTGCTCCGGGAGAAACCCAGCCTATGGTAGCCATCTTTATGGAGAAACTTAAGGAAGAGGGCTTCCGCAAAATGCTTAAGAATCAGTTTGTAAAATATAACGATGCGTGTATCCAAGCCTTCGTCAAGGGAGACCGCGGACCATTGTTTACAAATCTCAAGAAATTAAGTGCCTTAGTACTCGATAATTTCGACCCAATGATTCCAAACGGTTTTCACAAACTTTGGAAAGAAGGTCTAGAAACTGAGGATTACTTTTTAAAACTCTGCGGCTCCGGTGGTGGAGGTTTTGTCATGGGATTCACTCGTGACTATGAAAGCATCAAAGAGAAATTCCAGGGTTATGCCCCTGAGGTGGTTTACCGCTTTTGAAACCCATGAGTAAAAGACGCTTAAATGCGTTAAAAGTACTGGCTCTTTTGAGTCAGATTCGTTGGTACAATATTCTATTACTTCTTCTAGGACAATATTTAGCAGCACTCTATGTGTTTGCAGATAAATATGCGCGGATTCCACTTTTAACAGATGCTGGAACGCACCTCAGCATTTGGGCATCCACGTTTTTATTGGCCAGTGGATTCCTAATTAATACGTTTTACGACCTAGAAGCAGATAGCATCAATAGGCCTCGGCAAACTTCATTTGAACGATTGGTTCGAAAAAGCACCTCGCTTCGTGTAGCCGGGATTTTATTGTTCTCCGGACTACTTATGGCATTAACGGTCAGCTTGCGCGCTTTAGGTTATTACGGCATCTATGCCTTTTTATTATGGCTGTATTCCCATCGATTAAGGAATATTCCTTTTATAGGACATGCTAGCGCTGCAATCCTAGGTCTAATGCCGTTTTTTGGCATTAGTGTTTACCATGATTTTATTAGTCTGCCTACCCTAGCATATGGTATGCTGCTTGGACTGGCGTTGTTTTCGCGAGAATTAGTTAAAGATTTACTGGGATTTAAAGGCGATATTATCGCAGGCAAGGTGAATGCCGCGGCAGTTTATGGGACCAGTAAGGTCCAATTGGCTCTTGTCATCAACACGATACTTGCTTGGATTCCTGCCTATTTTACACGGCCACTTTTCAATGAATATGCTTCATACGGTATTGTAATCTTATTATTCTTGTTAACCGTGTCGAACCTAATTACATTACGTTCCATCAATGTGCGCAATTTAAGATGGGCGCATCTGGGATATAAATTAGTACTGGTCATTGGTGTTTTGACCATTCCCTTTTTGTAATTATCGAATGATGTTTAGAATGCCTTCCTTGATCGAAATTTCATCAAAAGGTAGATCTACCATGAGCCGCCAGCTGTAAGCGCCCATAGGCAACGGCTTGCCATTGTAAGTACCGTCCCAACAATCGTTTTCGTCTGTGCTAGAATAGACCACATTACCCCAGCGGTTGAAAATCTGAAAATCAAAGCCTTCAAAACCGACACCTTTTATGCTAAAGCAGTCGTTAACTCCGTCGTTGTTTGGGGAAAAAGCAGTGGGTATGTACAAGTAGAAATCGGTTTCGACGGCCACTATCAAGGTGATACTATCGATACAACCAAAATCGCTCGTTACTACCTGGGTGACCTCGTAATCGCCTGGGCGAGCGAAGTCATATTCAAATTCCGCTCCTGTAATCGTTGTAGAGTCTAAATACCACGTCCAATTCACCTCGTTTTGCGCTTTTTCATTAAACGCCACGCGTAGAGGCACATAAGGATCATTTAGGTACTGAAAACCTGCTGATGGCTTCGGCATATTAATGGCTAAGGCACTGTCTATGAGCACTACTTCACACCCATCTGATACGCTAAAGGGAACAAAGGTCGTATCATTCCACGGCAAGATTGCACGAGGATTATCTTGTGTCAGGTTATCTGACCAATAAAAAGTAAGCGGATTCTCACCCCCTAGATGAACAGGTGCGAGGTATGCGCTATCCCCTGGACATATGCGGATCGTATCGCGCTCGTAAGCCATAGGCTCATAGGGCTTCAAATAAAGATCGTGGGTGAATTCTACTGTATCGCCGCATTCGTCGAACAGAACATATGTGAATGAAGTATCTCCCTCTACGTGAAAATAGCGCGAGGGGAGGTACATACTGTCCGCCAGCCAAAACCCATCGTAAGAACCCTCAAAGGCAGTTGCCACTACAGAAAGCTCCACACTATCTCCCGGGCAATTCACGGTGTCGGAAGTCGCATTTAACGTCAATGTACCTTCTAAAGAATCTTTATCCCGTATGAGATAATTCATGCGTCGCACGGGATAGTTGTAACAATCCGTGTAGACATAGTCTTGAACAATAGTCAAGTTTTCGTTCGTCTCGGGTGAATTATCATCGTATACCCAAAATGTAAGAGTATCCGCTGTTTGATAGGGCGCTAAATAAAGCGTATCCGGTAAAACGGAAAAATCAACACCCTCCACTGCCGTGCTTAGAACCGTATCCACATAGATCGGAATCTTCATGTTTACGCTAAGGTTTGCATTGCGTGCAAAGATGATTTCATTCTTATTACATCCCTCAACAAGCATGGTGTCATTGAAACTGTTACCAACGTTTGTGGAGTCTATAATCGTCAATTCAGGACCTTTTAACGATTGCTTCTCAAGGAATACCGCACTGGATAAAGCCGCATCAGATACATTGGCCAATTTTAGTCGAATGGTATACCAACCGCCACATTGTACCTCAGCTCTGGCAGTGAATTTATCAGTATATCCATCCAATGTTGTGATNGAACCGTTCGATGCATTATAATAGCCACTATGTGCTACAAAATTTGGATTTGCCGACGAACAGTTTGATGCTGGATAACTTCCAGAAGGTGATCCGGAATTGATTGTATTTACGGCAATGGGAACGTTGGTTCCTGGAATAGTGGCAATATTTCGTACCACAGTACCATTTGTTGGTGCGCTCACGCCGTTGATGTATGGACCTTCCAAAAAGAAACCGAACACATCATTNAAATTACTACACGTGNAGCCGTCGTATTCGTGCGAACCGAAACAATAATTAAATTTTATAGAATCCGATTGAGCGATAAAACTAAATTCGATTTCAACCATATCCTTGATGGCATATCCAGAAGAACCTAATTGGGTTAAAACAGAGGACAGCTCCGAATCTGTAAAAGTCACATTGTTACCGCTACCGTTGGTGGCCGCGATAACATCAGAGGCATTCTGTGCCGCAACCATTACAATACCTGATTGTACTGGAAAAGCAGTATCATTCGCCTCGAAATAACCGATTTGAGTCGTATTCGCTTGGGTAAGAGGAAGCGCGTTTTGACCCATATTGTATATAGACAAAGTAGAATCTACAAGAATATTCGCCGCCATCCAATAAGGCTTCTTGTAATTACCAGTGCTGTTCACAGTCATGCTGGGCTGAGCGCTTAATAGCGTGCCAAGCATTACGAGAAATATTAAAAGTATTTTCCGCATGCCCGAATATAGAAAATTTAAATGTTGCAAGGCACTTCAATTGTTAGCGNTTAACTTTGAGAACAGAAANAAAATAGGTTCACCATGACAGACCCCAANACATTTATNGAGGCAAATAAAGAACGATTNTTAGACGAGCTCTTTAGCCTTTTACGNATTCCTTCCATTTCAGCNGATCCGGCCTACAATTCTGACGTTGCAAAATGTGCAGANCATATNGCNGANCACATGAANTCTNTAGGGTTAGATGCNGTAGAGATNTTCCCAACAGCNGGTCACCCTATCGTNTATGGCGANTNTNTGGTAGANCCNGATTTACCCACNGTTTTGGTTTATGGTCATTATGATGTNCAGCCTGCGGATCCCATTGANCTATGGGANAATGANCCNTTCGAACCNGTTATTAAAACCACNAAAATCCACCCTGAAGGCGCNATTTTTGCGCGTGGAGCNTGCGACGANAAAGGTCAAATGTTCATGCACCTNAAGGCTTTCGAAATCATGAAAAGNAATNGCGAGNTTCCNTGCAATATCAAATTCATGATTGAAGGTGAAGAAGAAGTNGGAAGCAGTAACCTNGAACCCTTNGTGGCAANTCATAANGANAAATTGGCCTGTGATACGATTCTCATCTCTGATACNGGAATGATCAGNAANACGACTCCTTCAATAACNACNGGACTNCGNGGNTTAAGNTACGTTGAGGTTGAGGTCACTGGTCCNAACAGAGATTTACACTCTGGNCTCTATGGNGGTGCAGTTGCAAATCCATTGAANNTCCTTGCTAAAATGGTGGCNTCTTTACACGATGANAATGGACAAATTACNGTCGANGGATTCTACGACGGTGTTGANATCGTAAGTACTGANGAACGCGCNCTTATGGCAAAAGCACCNTTTAGTCAAGANGAATTTAAAGAGAGTATTGGNATCGGCGATGTTTGGGGCGAAGAAGGCTACAGCACACCTGAACGTACTTCTATACGNCCNACNNTNGATGTNAATGGNATGTGGGGCGGCTACATTGGCGAAGGNGCTAAAACCGTAATTCCATCNAAGGCNTATGCTAANATTTCNATGCGTTTGGTNCCNGGTCAAAACCCGGAAGCGATTACCGANAAGTTTATCAAACATTTTNNAGCNATTGCCCCANCCTCNGTNGCNATAANNGTTACNCCGCANCACGGAGGACTGCCNTATGTNACGCATACNACAAACCCGGCNTATCAAGCCGCATCNAAGGCCTATGAAAAAACNTTTGGTAANGCGGCNTTNCCTGTACGNAGTGGNGGCTCCATNCCTATCGTTGCNTTGTTTGAACANCAATTGGGTGCNAAAAGTATTCTNATGGGCTTNGGTTTAGACAGTGATGCNATCCATAGTCCNAACGAACACTANGGNGTTTTCAATTACTTTAANGGCATCGAAACCATCCCNTATTTCTACGAAAACTACGCNANGCAGAAGTAATGAAAAACGAACTGCACCNGAGCGGGAGTCTTTATCTAAAGCAACATGCCAANAACCCNGTNCATTGGCAGCTNTGGTCNGCAGACNNNTTNGCACANNCAANCNGANGACAANCGTCTNTTACTNCTTTCNATAGGGTATTCTAGTTGCCATTGGTGCCATGTGATGGAAGAGGAAAGTTTTGAAGATAAGGAGGTAGCGGGTTTGATGAATGCCCATTTTACATCGATCAAAATTGACCGTGAGGAGCGGCCAGATCTGGACGCCCGATACATGAACGCGGTCCAATTAATGACCGGTCAAGGCGGATGGCCATTGAATTGCATCGCCCTACCTGACGGAACGCCAGTTTGGGGGGGTACTTATTTTTCGAAAACCGATTGGATGGCCGCTTTATCACAAATCGCCCAAATGTGGCAGGAATCGCCACAGACCATTGAAGACTACGCCGAGCAAATGCGTCAGGGGTTAATGGATATGGTTAAAGTAAGTAAAAGTGGTACCCCAGGAACTTTTGAAGCGGCGGATTTTGAAGATGTTTTAGTGCCTTGGATGCGCGGATGGGACGAGCAAAACGGTGGATTAACGCATGCGCCAAAATTCCCAATGCCAAGCAACTACAGCTATCTTTTACAACATGGGCTTTTGTCTAGAAACGAGAGAACATTGTCTTTTGTGCACACTACTTTACAAAAAATGGCACTAGGAGGAATCTACGATTTTGTGCACGGTGGCTTCACGCGTTATTCGACAGATCGGTATTGGAAAGTGCCTCACTTCGAGAAGATGTTGTATGACAATGCCCAATTAATTGGGCTATATGCAAAGGCCTACCGCAGTCGTGCTAACGAATTATACGCCCAAACCATAGCAGATACGGTGGTTTGGTTGCAAAAGGAAATGCAGCTAGACAACGGCCTGTATGCTGCAGCACAAGATGCAGACAGTGTAACTCCGGAAAACTCCAGAGAAGAAGGCGGTTACTATACTTGGCGGATCGAAGAATTAGAAGGTATGGATCTGCCCTATTTTGATGCGTTTAAATGGTATTTCGATATCACTGAACATGGATCTTGGGAGGGAAAATATATTTTACATCGCACGCAGCCCATTGACAGTTTAGCGGAACGATTGAAAATAGACGTAACGACTGCACATGAACAGCTACTAGAATGGCAGCAGCGTATGGCCCGGGCGACAGCGGATCGATCAAGTACGCATCCGAAACCTTTACGCGATCCTAAAGCCCTCACCTGTTGGAATGCTTTACTAGTCATAGGCTTTGCAGAAGCCCATCGCGCTCTGCCAGAAAAAAAATACGACCAAGCGGCCACCAGCTTGCTTGAAGCATTATTAACTACTGTATGGCAAAACGGCGCTATTGCGCATCAATACTTGAATGAAGCGGCCGAGGGTGATGGCTTCCTTGACGATTACAGCACCTTTGGACAAGCACTGTTAGAGGGGTTCTTGCTCACTGGAAATAGAATATATCTTGAGCGCGCTCAAGAAATCGCAAAGTATATCGAACGTGTTTTTCCGCTTGAAGGTGATTTCCGTGTGTACACTCCTGCCGTTGATGCCGCTTGGCAAAAGCAATTAGAAATCGAAGACAATGTGATCCCTAGCGCCAATTCCATGTGGGCACATTTCTTTCAATCTGTAGGGATCGTTACCAACCGCAACGATTGGAAGGAGCAGGCCCAAAGAGCTTTGCGTGCCGTTCATAGTAAGGTATTTCGATACGGACCTAACTTTTCGAATTGGCTTGATTTGGGACTAATGAAGGCGTATGGCGCAAAAGAGTTGGTGATCACTGGACCTGGGGCGAAGGCGGCAGCAGAAGAACTACAACGTACCCACTATCAACCCGGAACATTAGTACTATTTAGTGAAACGGCTTCAGAATTAGCGCATTTCAAAGGACGTGTCGGTCGCACGCTCACCTATTATTTGTGCAGTAATAACACATGCCAACTGCCCACGACAGAACCAGACGAACTACTGAAGCTATGGAAAAGCTAAAAGAGCGCTGCGGCTGGTGCAAAGGCAGCGAGTTATACGAAAACTACCACGATAATGAGTGGGGGCGTCCGGTGCGCGATGAAAGGAAAATGTTCGAATTCCTCTTGCTTGAGACCTTTCAAGCAGGCTTGAGCTGGATTACTGTCCTAAAGAAACGCGAAGCTTTTCGAGCCGTTTTTCATCAGTTCGAAATTGCAAGAGTGGCAAAAATGACAGAAAAGGAGATCAAGGATGCGCTACAGAATCCACACATCATTCGGCATGAAGCAAAAATCAGAGCCGCCATTACCAATGCGCAATGTGTTCTAGAGCTTCACGCCCGCGGCAGGACGCTTGTTGATTTCTTCTGGTCCTACGTTGACGGAACGCCTGTTCAAAATGCTTGGAATGATCTAAGTGAGATTCCTGCAAAAACGGATCTTGCATTTCAACTCTCAAAAGACCTTAAGGCACTGGGCTTTAAATTTATAGGACCCACTGTGGTCTATGCCCACATGCAAGCCACAGGAATGGTAAACGACCACCTTACGACCTGTCCTTATTACAACGCTGGAATGCCCTAAAAGAATTTCTTTTTCGATTTTTCCGCAACAAAATCTTTGAGGTAGTAGGGCTCAAAATAGGCCACATCCTCTGCTTCAGGAAGTACGGTTAAGTGCTGTCCCATATATTTCGCATCGGGATCAGAGTTCGCCTGAAGTTGCCAATTCTCGGGGATTCGAGTCATAAATTGATCCATTTTCTCTACCCCCTCACCCACTACGGTCACCTGTTCGTTATGTAAATATTCCCAACTATCGTCTGTGATAATCACCGCCTCAACGGCTCCATCTGGCGACAATCCATCCTCGCCCAACCGCCAGACTTGAGCATAAACCTCATCCCGGCGTGCATCCAGAACAGTAATCACAAACGGCGTTGTGCAGTTGGAGAAATCAAAACATCCTAAAGTTGGCACACTATACAATGGAATACCTGAGGCAAAACACAAACCTTTGGCGGTGCTTACACCAATCCGTAAACCGGTATACGAGCCAGGTCCTTTACCTACGCAAATACCATTCAATGCATTAAAATCAACTGAGTGTTCTTCGAGCAGTTCTTTGATCAGCACATGCAAGCGTTCACCATGAATAAAGCGATCTCCCCTTTCTGCTCTACTCGCAACCATCTGCTCGCCGTCCCAAAGAGCGATGCTGCAATTCTTAGTTGCTGTTTCTATGCAGAGTAACACACTTATTTTTTAGCTGTGGAAATGCGCGCGCCACGCTTTAGATTTCGACTCACCGCACTGTACGGACCGGTAATCACAGCAGTACTGTCTTCTACCCCCGTAACAATGATGAATTCATCGTCTTGAATACCCGATTCTACAACGAGCAAACCAGCTTTCATACCGTCTGGAGTAAAGACCACCTCAAAGCTCTCATCAACATCCTCGCTTAATGCGCGTTCGTACGAAACAGCATTTGAAGAAGTGTCCGAACGGACCGTGACGGCCTGTATCGGGACTACCAGCGCATCGCGCACTTTATTCGTAATGATTTCGACAGTAGCCGTCATACCTGGACGGAACGGATTCTTACCGTAGTTTGGTTCCAATGCGGCGAAACTGCTATTTAGCATACGGATTTTCACTTCGAAATTGGTCACCTGATCTGGCGAAGCACCCAGTGCCAATTTTGCACTATTAGCGATTTCACTAACCACACCTTGAAACGAATTTCCTAAGAATGCATCCACCTCAATGAGGGCGGTATCTCCTTTTGTAATCTTCACAATGTCATTCTCGTTGACCTCAACCAAAACCTCCATTGTATTCAGATCTGCAATGCGCAACATCTCAGTACCTGTCATGGTCGCAGTTCCAACCACGCGCTCGCCCAACTCAACGTCTAATTGTGTTACCGTGCCGTCAATTGGTGCAATAATAGTGGTGCGCTTTAAATTTTTATACGCTTCGTCCAGATTTGCCTCTGCACTTTGCAATTGGTATTTAGCGCTCTCTTCTTGCAACTCTGTAACCGAAATGGCGCGCTGCGCTGCATCGTATTCTTGTTCAGAAATAGCGCCTTTCTCAAAAAGCACCTTATTTCTTGCCCATAGCTTTTTCGCCTCATCTAGAGCCACACTGCTTTGGGCTAAGCCAGCTTTCGCGCTATTCACTGCCGCGCGTGCACGCGTAATGGCACTTTCGTATAGGTCTGGATTAATCTTTACTAAAACATCGCCCTCATTGACTTGCTGTCCATCGACGACATTTACTTCAATAATTTCCCCACTGACCTCAGGGCTCATTTTCACCTCAACCTCAGGTTGAATCTTCCCACTTGCTGTAACGGACTCCACAACTGTGCGACGGTGCGCATATCCAGTTTCAACGGTAACGGTATCTGTATTAGCGCCAATCCAGCCTTTTTTCTTAGCAACAACTAAGAAACCAATAACAACGACCGCAATGGGTATAACAATTTTTAAATTCAGTTTCATGGCCTGGGGGTTACAAGGTGATTTGATTAAATAGGTAGAATTCGAGCACTTTTACTTTAAATAAGTAATCGAATTTTGATTGTATTTCACGACTCTTCGCAGCGAGGTATTGATTCTTACTTAAGCTCAGATCAAAGGCACTGATGACCCCTGTGTCGAAGTTGAGTTGTGCGTTTGCCAATGCCAGTTCTGAGGCCTGCGCCGAGGCTTGAGAAGCCTCATAGAGTGCCAGGGCTCCTTTGGCATCTAAATAGGCGCGCTCCATTGTCTGACGTACATTCACTTCCGTTTGCAACGCATCAATAGTTGCGTTGTCGAGTTGAATTTGTGCGCGCTGTACTGCAGAATGCGTCTGACCAGCATTGAATAAAGGTATTTGAACCCCCACTCCTAAGAATTGATTCCAGTTGTCTTGAAGCTGGTTCGTGATCGTATATTTTTCCGCACTAGCGGGATCTGGTACATTTATGGTAGACGGCACCTGCTCAATAGACCCCGTCAAAGGGTTTTCAACTAACGTGTAGGTAGTTAGAGAAACATAATCTGTGAAATAAGGTAGACCTTGAACATAGTTTGAATTCAATTGGGCCGAAAAGGATAACGAGGGATAGCGACCACTTTGGGCCAATTTCACTCCATATTTCGCGCGCTCCACATTC
>NYXD01000117.1:0-2757 GCA_002685435.1 Cryomorphaceae bacterium
GCCAATGGTCTCGTAGATGCTTTCACCCATGTGATGGAACAATACATGACCTACCCTACTTCTGCGACCTTACAAGACAGAATTTCAGAAGGAATTCTTTCTACACTGATTGAGATTGCTCCAAAATTGATGGATAACCCGTCAGACTATGGAACCGCAGCCAACTTTATGTGGAGCTGTAATATGGCACTCAACGGGCTGATTCAAAAAGGAGTACCAACCGACTGGAGCATACACGCCATAGGTCATGAAATCACAGCTGCCTACAATGTAGATCATGCAAGAACCCTCGCCATTGTTTTACCTAGTCTCTATAGATTTAAATTTGAACAAAAACAAGCAAAACTGGCCCAGTACGGACGCCGAGTGCTGTCTTTAGAAGGAACTGATTTTGACGTGGCACAAGAAGCCATTGACCGTACAGAAGCTTTTTTCCATTCTTTGGGAATTGAGACAAAATTAAGTGCCTACACACCCGATCCCACATCTTTTCCTGAACGCGCCGCCGCACAACTTGAAAGTTATGGTGCCACACGTTTAGGTGAACACAAAGACATCACCCGAAAAGAAGTCGTCACCATATTAAACGCATCACTTTAATGTCTCAGGAAGTTTTAAAAAGTCTTTTCAGTGCTGCTCCGAGCGTGGTACGTTTGGAGGAATTGGACGCTCTAGCCGCCTTATTTAACGCTCATTCTAAAGATGGTTTGGCAGTTAACTTTATCTGCACACACAATAGCCGAAGAAGCCATTTTTCTGAAGTTCTTTTCAGAACTGCGGCAAAGTATTATGGTCATGAAAATGTAGAAACCTTTAGTGGAGGTACCGAAGGCACTGCTTTATATCCTGAGGTAGCCGAAAGTTTCAAGCGACATGGATTTACTGCAGTAAAGGATCTCGCAACGCATAATCCGTACTGGCAAATCTTTCATCCGTTACTGGAAAACGAGCATAATACCCCTTTCTTATTCTCAAAGGCTTACCATGAAGCGCCAAATCCCGCTAAAGGCTATGTAGCGGTAATGGTCTGTGATAGTGCTAATGAGGCCTGTCCAGTAGTTATGGGCGCAGCGGAACGTTTTCCCTTAACATTTATGGATCCCAAGCGCAGTGATGGGACGCCGGAATGCAGTAGTGTTTACGATGCGACCTTGAAAGAAATAGCTGCTGAAATGGGCTATTTAGCTCGCCAATTGACTTAATATTCCTTCAACCGCAAGACGATAAGAGTCTAGTCCAAAACCACTTACCGTCGCAATACATTTTTGACCTATCAAACTAGTATGTCGATAATCCTCGCGTGCCAAAGGATTTGAAATGTGTACTTCATAGACGGGAACGGTAATGCCAGCTATACAATCCATTAGTGCCACAGAGGTATGCGTATATCCTCCGGCATTCAGAACAACCGCATCATAAGTCCCCTCGGCTTCCTGTAAAAAATCGATCAGTGCTCCTTCCACATTGCTTTGTTCATATCTGAATGACGCCACATCATCATACACTGCAGTAAGTTCTTCGTAGAACGACTGAAAGTCTTGATTGCCGTAAATCCCAGGTTCTCTTGTTCCTAAAAGATTGAGATTGGGTCCGTTGAGAATTAAAATTTGCATAGTGTAAAGTTAGCGCATCAATAGCGAAATTAGGAGCATGAATTGGACCGATTCCATTACAGGTTATCTCGAGCACCTCAAATTTGAGCGCGGACTCAGCGACAACACTATTAGTGCCTACAAAAGGGATCTAAATCAATTGGCCAATTTCAGTGATCAAAATCCGAAACAGATCAACGCAAAACAGATATCCGCCTACCTTCAACACCTCCACTCCATCGGCTACTCCCCGCGCTCACAAGGACGCGTACTCAGCGCCCTACGTGGATTTTTTAACTGGATGATTGATGAGGAACACGTTAGTGAACATCCTGTTATTCTGTTTGAAAATCCAAAAACAGGACGTAAACTGCCAGTAGTTCTGAGCGTACAAGAGGTGGTTCGTTTGCTAGAAGCCATTCCTATGAATGAAGAGTTTGCGACCCGGGATAGGGCCATCATAGAGCTGCTCTATGCCTGTGGACTGCGTGTTTCTGAAGCATGCACGTTAAAGCATTCGCTCCTGCGCTTGCAAGAAGGCTACATTATTGTCACCGGTAAAGGAAATAAACAACGGTTGGTTCCTATTCATAAAGAGGCCGTAAAACACCTCGAGCTGTATTTAGAATATGGACGTCCCCATCAAAAGTGTCAGCCTAAACATTCTGATACCGTCTTTTTAAGTAATAGAGGTGCTGCCCTATCACGACAGAGTATCTTTTTGAAGATCAAAAAATTTGCCGCTTCTGCTGGAATCAAAAAAGCAATTAGCCCGCACTCCATGCGCCACAGCTTCGCAACACATTTGATGGAACGCGGTGCAGATTTGAGAATTGTACAGCAACTTTTAGGNCATGAAAGNATNNCNACTACCGAGATTTANACCCATATNAGNGCCCAGCANTTGAGNGATAAAATCGCNGATTTCCANCCCTTAAACCANCTGTAATGAAGCGTTATTGTATNCNTNNTNGTNGCAGNNNTTTNTCTNAGCTGCGNTAGAAANACTANCGACTNCANCGAAGTNNTTTCAGANATNCANTCNTGCCANGANACGNNANAATGGACNNCNCCGGACCTCTTTAATNCANTNNNGGGCACCTANGATTGGNGGTATGTNCAAGCNTGGGGNTGGGNAGGATNTTATGAGAGNGAATCGGATTNT
>NYXD01000117.1:2762-5581 GCA_002685435.1 Cryomorphaceae bacterium
TTGGACGCTGANATTGAATNCCGACAGCNCNTNCAGCGTNANTGGNGCTGATANNGNATNGTATGAAGGAAANTGGTCCTTAGAGAACAGTTGGTACTCTTTTACGTTAAANCTAGANACTTCCGTNAGNANNCTTTGGGGTCAAATAGTGTATTGCCCGCCCTATTTAATGTTTTACAACAGCCCCGTCGACGGCCCGGACCATTTGTACGAAAAACGATGAACCTAGATCAAATAATCGCCCTGCAACGAGCCCATGCGCAAGCGCAAGCCCAAACTAGTTTAAAATACCGTCTACAGAAATTGGACAAGTTGCGCCTTGCGCTGCAAGGTCATTGGCAAGAAAAGTTGGCAAATGCGCTACATGAAGACTTTGGGAAAAGTCCGGTTGAAGTAGGTTTGACGGAGATTTTCCCAACATTGGATAATCTGAAGATTATTCGCAAAAACTTAAAACGTTGGTCTGCACCACAGAAGGTAAAGACTCCACTGCCGCTTTTTGGATCCACTTCCTATACCCAACCCGAACCAAAAGGCAATACCCTGGTCATCGCGCCATGGAATTACCCTATTTTCTTATCGCTTCATCCTCTATGCACCTCATTTGCCGCAGGGAATACCGTTCTCTTAAAACCATCTGAGCATACCCCAAAAACCTCTTCAATTTTGGCAGAATTAGTGGCAGAGATTTTTAAACCAGAAGAAGCGAGCGTAGNAACAGGAGGCGTAGATGTATCAACCTCGTTACTCAAAGAACGCTTTGACCATATATTTTTCACTGGCTCAACAGCTGTCGGTAAAATTGTGATGGCGGCGGCAAGCAAACACCTGTGTAGTGTAACCTTAGAATTGGGTGGAAAAAGTCCAACTATTGTAGACGAAACAGCCAATGCATTTGAAGCTGGACAGCGCATTGCATGGGCAAAATTTACGAATGCAGGACAGATCTGTATCGCTCCTGATCACATCTATGTGCATGCACGAAAACTGGAAGATTTTAAACGCGGTGTCGCTAAAGTAATTTCCCAACAATATGGCGAAGACCCTACCCTGAGCAAAGACTATGTGCGTATCGTNAACGATCAGCATTTTAAAAGACTCGCCGATATGCTCCGAGAAGCCAGNGAGGAAAGCGGCGCTCCGTTTATCGGAGGCGCAACCAATGCTGAACAACGTAAGATTTCTCCTACAGTCTATATCAACCCTTCAAAGGAAGGTGCCTTAATGAAAGAAGAAATCTTTGGCCCGCTCTTACCTGTATTTAGTTACACGGACCTAACGGAACCATTGTTGGAAATCAATTCTCGAGAACACCCTTTAGTGGTTTACATCTACAGCAAGAGTAAACGAAACATTAAAGCCATACAACAAGGAACACGNGCGGGTGCAACTGCCGTGAACATGAGTTTGCTTCAAATCGCAAACAACTATCTGCCTTTCGGGGGAACTGGACATAGCGGCATTGGTAAAACCAATGGGCANGCAGGCTTTTTAGAATTCACAAATACCCGAAGCGCATTTTATCAATGGGGATTCCCAGTCAATAAAATTTTAACCCCACCGTACACAAACGGAAAGGCGAAATTGGTACAACGCTTGATTAANAANCTCTTNTAGGNGCANGNCGTTTTNACTNNNTAGAAAACAAAAAAAAACCACCCCGCGGCTTTGCCGCGGGGTGGTCTGTTTTATAACTATAGCGGGCGCTTAGCCGACCTTTACNAACTCTACTTTAAAGATGAGCGTCGCATTTGGNGGGATAACNCCNCCTGCACCTGANGCACCATATCCTAATTCTGAAGGAACTATCAACGTCGCTTTAGCACCTTCATTCAACAACATAATGCCTTCATCCCATCCTGGAATAACTTTGCCAACACCAATAGGTATTTGAAGTGGTGTCCCACGACTAAACGAAGAATCAACTACCGCACCGTCCGCCAATTTTAGTTCATAGTGAACATCTACCTGCTGTCCAGCGGTTGGCTTAGGTCCATTACCTTCTTCTTCAAGGATGTACATCAATCCACTTTCTGTGGTTTCCGCCTGATCCTTTAAACCTTGAATGGCGGCATCTGCGGCCTCCTGAGCAGCTTTAGCAGCCTCCTCAGCCTTACTTCTTGCAGTAGTAAACATTGAACTTGCATCCCAACTTTGAGCTTCTTCACCAACGCGAACAATTTCTACTTTTTCCATGGCGTCCCCCTGGGCAACAGCATCCACTACATCCTGACCTTCGATCACGTAGCCGAACACGGTATGCTTGCCATCTAACCAATCCGTTGCGCCGTGTGTAATGAAAAATTGAGAACCGTTTGTTCCAGGTCCGGCATTTGCCATAGACAACGTTCCAGGTCTGTTGTGCGTTAATTCTGGATGTATTTCATCTTCGAACTGGTAGCCTGGGCCACCGGCGCCTGTTCCTGTAGGATCGCCGCCCTGAACCATAAAATCTGCAATAACTCTATGGAAGGTAAGACCATCATAGTATGGCGTTCCCTTTTCCCTCACGTTGTTTTCAAGTGTACCTTCTGCTAAACCAACAAAATTGGCCACTGTCATCGGTGTTTTTTCGTGTTCGAGTTTGATTGTGATCGCTCCTCTAGGTGTAGCGATTTTGGCGTAAATACCGTTTTCCATGCTGATATATTAAAAAAGATGAGGCCCCGCCGTGCGGGGCCCTTGGTTTATTTTTCGATTGAAACTACTTCGACGTCAAAGACGAGACTAGAATTTGGAGGAATGGCACCTCCCGCACCACGTGCGCCATAGCCTAGGTAAGGAGGAATGATGAGTTTCGCTTTACCTCCCACATTTAA
>NYXD01000029.1 GCA_002685435.1 Cryomorphaceae bacterium
TTTTCAAACCGGACAGCTTCCAGCAGCGGCTAACGCCGCGCTCCGGCCACCTCAACCTCAGTTAGCAAAGTGGAGTCAACAGCGTGCTGCCTTTGGTTGTTTTTCAGAGGTGGCCGGCCAGCGCCCGCTAAAGCGGGCGCTGGAAGTAGCTGCCGCAGGCGGCCATCATGCTTTGATCGTTGGGCCTCCGGGCGTGGGGAAAACGATGCTTTGTGATCGTTTGCCTTCAATATTGCCTCCTATTACGCCTTGTGATATACCATGGTTAAAAGGCATTCATTCTTCTGGAACAAGCGAAGAACAATCTTCCGTATTTCAAGATCTACGTCCTTTTTTGAAACGCAGTCCACCCTTAACTAAGCGTCAGTTATTCGGCTCTTTGCCCGATATAACTTTAAAGGTGGTGCAGCAATTCCGTAACAGTAGAATTCCTTTTGATCCTCCCATNGCAATACCTAAAGTGCTCGGGGATGTTCTAGCCACACTGGGCGGCGTTTATTTAGTAGATGAATTGCACAGCACCAGCGGACGCATTCGGGACATGCTACTCCAACCCATGAACGATTACGTACATCAATTAATAGCAATAATGAATCCTTGCCATTGCGGTAATTTCGGACACCATGATCGAGCGTGCAATTGTACTGCCGCTTCCTTATCAGGTTATCAGGGGATGCTTAGCGGTGCGCTAATGGAACGCTTCGACATCTATATGTTCGTGCCATCTATGAGTTGGCAGGAAGAAGAGGCCATCGAATGTTCTGAAGCTATTTACCAGCGTGTTTACGGTGCGTGGAGCATCCAGATGAAACGACAGGGCAAGCAAAACGCCCAATTAACTTTAAATGAATTAGAGGCGTATTCTTTGATGACTAAAAGTGACTGGCGTGCCTTTTCTAGAATGGCAGCCAAGCATAACGTATCTAATAGAGTGAGGCGGAGCTGGTTGGCGCTATCCAGAACGCTGGCGGATTTAGACGGAGAAGAAGCGGTAGTAATGCATCATATCGTCGCGGGTTTAGTCCTTCTGAATCCGGATCGTAAGGAATACAGTCAAAATTTCGATGCTGTACAAGGGCGATCGTCCGCGGGAAAAGATCGTGCGAAGAGATCGAGGACTTAGCGTCTCCAGCTTGGATCCTTCGGGTCGGGTGCGTTTTTCGTCCACTCAATAGGGCCNTTACAGCCTAATTCAACGACCATAGCATTGGGGCTCCCAAAGACACCCAGCATACTACTGCGCCAGTCTCTGAATTCCTCGATATCGGTGCTGTAACAACTTAAAGTAAGAATTGCAATGTAATTTTTTTCAATGATGATGATCCCAGGAGAGATGTGGTCGACCGTGCGGTAGTCACGACCTGGCGTGATTCTTTTCCCGCCGACAAATTCTTTGAACCAAAACTTCAGGGCGTATTTCAATTCTTCCTCGTCCTCGAATGCATAGGTGCTTAAATGGTATTTCGGCTTCACACTGTTGCCAAGTTCATTTACTTCGCGTTCTAATTGTTTGAGTTGGAAATAGGAATGGTGGATGAATTGAGTTTCCGGTAAAACGCCGTAATCGGGCTCGTTCCCATTCAGCTCTTTAACTTTAAAGGTCTCGGATTGCTCCTCAAGAAATAATGCGGTACGTTGTTTCAATTCCTCTGCTTGACCGTAAGAAAGGATTGGAATGAGTCCTAGAAAAGTGAAAATAAGTGTTCTCATATGTTTAAGTCTGCTACTACAAAAGTGCTTCCACCTACAAAGATAAGNTCATCTTCTTTTGCATGTTTTATGGCTGTGTTTAATGCTTCTTCAACGCTAGAATGTACAGATCCGTGATAACCACTGCCCATTGCTATTTCAGCCAGTGCTGCTGCGTCAATCGTGCGAGGACTCTGAGAAGAGCTCCAGTAAAATGAATCCGTTTTTGGAAATAGGTTCAAGGTTTTGGCATGTTCTTTATCTGCGGCCATTCCTAATACCCAATGCACGTGTTTTGATTCTTCGTGTGCTTGCCTAACGATGTACTTTAGCGCATGTTCGTTATGACCTGTGTCACAAATGACTTTTGGGTTGGAGCCTATTTGCTGCCACCGACCCTGTAGTCCTGTATTCTGAGTAACTCGCGAGAATCCTAATTCCCAAAGTGCACGCTCTTCAGGAAATAATAACGAGAGCGCTGTGGCGGCGGTATTGCTGTTGAAAACCTGATAGNTGCCNCTTAAGTCGGTGGCAATATCGAAGGGTGTGCTCCAGAAAAGAGGTNCGTTTTTAGTGCGCGCATATTTTGTAAAAACCTTTTTTGTATCGGGATGTTTTTCACCAATAATTACGGGTATACCTTCTTTCATGATGCCCGCTTTTTCNGCAGCAATAGCACCTAGAGTCGTGCCGAGCCATTGGGTATGATCCAGTCCGATGTTCGTGATTACGGTCAATTCCGGGACACAAATGTTTGTCGCATCTAATCTCCCTCCCATGCCGGTTTCTAAAACAATCCAATCCNCAGCCTCCTGCTCAAACCAAGATAAAGCAAGCATGGTCGTGAGCTCAAAGAAGCTGAAACCACCCGCCGTGAAAAAGTCTTTATTAGATTCAATGAATTGGCACACATAGTCTTTCGGGACCAGCGCAGTGCCAATCTTAGCACGTTCTCTAAAGTCAAAAAGGTGCGGGGAGGAGAACACACCCACCCGAAGTCCCATCTCTTTCATACCTGAGGCGATCAGATGAGCAGTGGAGCCCTTTCCGTTGGTGCCTGCGATGTGAATGGTTGGTATTGTTTTGCCAGGAAAGCTCAATTCCTCCCAAAGGGTCATTGGACCTTCTAGGCCAATTTTATAGTTTTTTGTTCCACCGTCTTTCTGAAAATTAGGGAGGGCTTCGAACAGCCAATGAACTGCTTGTTCGTACGTCATTGTATTACAAAAACATAGACAATATATCCGACTTGTAATTCTGCTCCAGACTTTGGTGTCCAAGTGGTTCTTTTTGCAGCGGCTTCTGCTAAAGGAACCAAACACTGATTCGTATATTCAGATTTGGGTCCATCGGGAATGTTTACTCCGCCCGCTGCATAGCGGACTATACCTTTAGAGTCAACACGTATTTTAACCACAATTGTACCTTCTTTGTTACAATTGTTTTTAGGCTTGATTTTATCGCGTACTTCTCTACCGTTTAAATTATAGTCTCCAGAATAACCTGTACCAGTGCCTCCATTCCGGTTCGGACTCAAGATACTGCCATCAAGGCCACCTTGATCACCCCCGCCTGCAGTTTCTCCTTCTCCTTCGCCATTGCCGTCCCTTGTAGTATTGTGGATTTTATCTAAAAATTTTTGTTGGCGTTGACGCTCTAATTCTTCTGCAGTTGGCTGAGGATCAGGTTCGGGTTCCTGGACGGTTTCTTTAGGTTTTTCAGTTTCTTCCTTAGGCTGCTCTACCACCTCTTCCTTCGGTTTCGTTGGCGTAGGGTCATCGGTGGATTCAATAACAGGGGCNTCTTCAACATCCTGNGTAACCACTTCTTCTTGAACAGGAGGNGTTTCNACTGGNGNTGNAGGCGTTGGTGGCGGNATGGTCGGCGCNGCTTGAGTNTTNTCNCCNGCTCCNGTTTCNTCGTANCCNAAATTNATNGCAATNCCTTCNTCTGGAGGNGGGTCTTGATANGTNANGCCNTAAAACGCAAACCAAAGCATAAGNAAGANGTGGACNANTACGGTCCAAACCTTTGCCTTGTTTTTATTGCGTTGTTCGTTAAAAGCCATGCCTATTTAGGATCAGTTGCGATGATCATTTTTAAGTTGTTCCGGTATCCTATGTCCAAAAGTCGTACCGTTTCGCCCGTAGGAATACTTTGGTCTGCGCGTAAAACNACNACTGCTTGNTCGCCATCNGTTAATTTTCGGGCTTCAGCCATTAGGCGTTGTTCAACCTGGTCATATCCGACAATGGTTCCATTCACNTCAAATTCTAATGCCTCGTTCACTGTGAGTGTGATGNTTTTCTTNTTAACGGTTTGGGCACCGCTTTTCGGCAAAACAATATCAAGCGCACTTGAGGTCACTAGGGTTGAGGCGAGAATGAAAAAAATGAGCAATAGGAAGACCAAATCGGTCATGGATGACATGTTGACTTCGGCGCTAACCTTGCTTCTGCTGCGTAAATTCATAGCGTTCTTTTTAGGCCGGTTCGTGCAATAAATCTAAAAAGGCCATTGCGCTATCCTCTAGTTTGTAGACCACGCGATCTACACGAGTCACGAGGAAGTTGTAACCGAAATAGGCGATAATACCTACTAAAAGACCAGCAACAGTGGTTGTCATGGCTGTATAAATACCTTTGGCCATCATATCCAGCTTGATTTGACCGCCTGCATTGGCCATCTCCTTGAATGTCAAAATCATACCTATCACAGTTCCTAAGAAACCAATCATCGGTGCTCCACCAGATATAGTAGCGAGCATGGGAAGGCCTTTTTCTAATCGGGTAACTTCTAACTTCCCTTGGTTTTCGATCGCCTGGGTGATATCGCCAAGCGGCTTACCAATTCTAGAGATTCCTTTTTCAATCATTCGAGCCACAGGCGTACTTTCTGCAGTACACAAAGCTTGGGCCGCGTCAAGCTTGCCATCGAGCACCATGTCTTTGATATTGTTCATGAAATTTGGATCCACCTTATTTGCATTGCGAATGGCTCCAAAACGTTCTAGAAATATGTATATCGCGAAGATGCTCAGTATAGCGAGGAACGTCATGATTAGAATCCCTCCAATCCCTCCTGAAGTCATTAACTCCAAAATTGACATGGTTTTTTCCGTAGGTTCTTCAGCTATTACGGCCTCTGTACCGGTTTGAATTTGTAGAAATAGTGTGCTCATTTGTTTTAACTGATTTACTCAAAAATCCATAAAAAGAAAGCCCCCGCAACGCGGGGGCTTTTGAAATATCAACAAGATGAATACCTTCCTAGAGCAATGTGCGTTCTAGGATGTAAACAACTGCCCCTGCAAAGTATCCAACGAGCGCAAGCAGTGAAATATTCTTTAAATACCAACCAAATGGTATTTTTTCTAATCCCATAACTGCAACGCCAGCCGCAGAGCCTATAATCAACGCTGAACCACCGGTTCCTGCACAGTAGGCTAGGAATTGCCAAAAGACACCGTCTTGCATAAATAGACCATCAGCGGTAACCTCATACATTCCCATTGCAGCGGCTACGAGCGGTACGTTATCTACGATAGACGATAAAAGACCAATGATAATGCTTACAACGAATACGCCTCCTTCAGTATCTGTACCTATGCTGTTGTCAAGCGCTAGGGCGAGATCACCTAATTGGCCCATGCTTTGAAGCGACGCCACGGCAAGTAGGATTCCCAAGAAAAACAACACTGAAGGGGTGTCTATTTTTTGCAAAACACCTAAGGGCCCCAAATGATGTCTTACATCCGCTGGCTTTCTGCGGTGCATGCGGTCTGTGATGATCCATAGAACACCTAATGAAAGCATCATTCCCATGAACGGAGGCAAGTGCGTTACCGTTTTGAATATAGGAACGAAAATAAGTCCAGCGACACCTGCAAAGAATACAAAATTGCGTTCAAAAGGCGTGGTTGGGTCAGTGTAGTGATCTGCTGTTTCTGCTTTTAGAGGACGCTCTACATTTCCCTTCAAACGGAAAGTGAGTATTGCTAAAGGAGCTAAAAGCGTAAAGAGTGAAGGGATAATTAAATCGGTAATAACGGCGCCAGCGGTAATCTGTCCCTTGATCCAAAGCATCGTTGTCGTAACATCACCTATCGGAGACCAAGCACCCCCAGCATTTGCAGCGACTACTACCATCCCCGCAAAGAACCATCTGTCTTTTTGATCTG
>NYXD01000003.1 GCA_002685435.1 Cryomorphaceae bacterium
TGTTCAAATGTAAGTGTAGTTTAAGCACTTTCAAAGGAAATTAACAAACTCTTAGCCTCTGGGTTCATGGAATGCGCGAAGCCTTGTATTTTTGCAACTTACTTAAGTTAAGTTTTCATGCGCGAAATCGGGAAATATACTCCAGGAGATATCGAATCAAAGTGGTACAACCATTGGTTGGAAAAGAATTACTTCCACGCTGAAATCAGTGAAAAAGAGCCGTATACCATTGTCATTCCGCCTCCTAATGTGACGGGTAAGTTGCATATGGGGCATATGCTGAATAATACGATTCAGGATGTCCTCATTCGCCGAGCGCGTATGTTGGGTTTAAATGCATGTTGGGTACCCGGTACAGATCACGCATCTATCGCTACAGAAGCGAAAGTGGTGAAACGATTGCGCGAACAAGGCATAAAAAAATCGGACCTCAGTAGGGAAGACTTTTTAAAACATGCTTGGGACTGGACCGATGAGTACGGTGGCATTATCTTAAAGCAGCTCAGACATTTGGGAGCATCTTGCGATTGGGATAGAACTGCTTTCACATTAGATGAAACCCGCAGCGCACAGGTTATAGACGTCTTCGTTGATCTCCATAAAAAGGGAATGATTTATCGAGGCCTTCGCATGGTGAATTGGGATCCTGTGGCACTCACCGCAGTGTCTGACGAGGAAGTAATTCATAAAGAAGAGAACAGTCGTCTGTATTATATGACTTACCAAATCGAAGGGTCTGAGGAGTCTTTGCAAGTAGCTACGACTCGTCCAGAAACCATTTTTGGGGATACAGCCGTTTGTGTCAATCCTGACGATGACCGTTATAAGCATCTTAAGGGTGAAAAAGTAATTGTCCCTATGGTAGGACGTGCTGTTCCTATCATTTTCGACGACTATGTGGATATCGAATTTGGTACAGGTGCATTAAAAGTAACGCCTGCGCACGACACAAATGACAATATGCTGGGCGAGAAGCATGGATTGGAAGTAATCGATATTTTTGATCAGCATGCTGTATTGAATGCCCACGGTGGTGCTTTTGAAGGCATGGATCGGTTTGTTGCGCGCAAAGCTGTGGCAAAAGCATTGCATGAGGCAGGTTTATTAGTCGAAACTAAAGATTTACGCAATAAAGTTGGACGAAGTGAACGCACGGATGCGGTGATCGAGCCTAGACTTTCTATGCAGTGGTTCCTTAAAATGGCGGACCTTGTAAACCCCGCTATTGACGGAGTAAAATCAAAAGACATTACGCTGCATCCTCCCCATACAGAGAAAACATATTTGTACTGGATGGAAAACATCAAGGATTGGTGTATTTCACGTCAATTGTGGTGGGGTCATCAGATTCCAGCATGGTACGATGTTGATGGTAACGTTGCCGTTTGCAAGACACGTGAGGAGGCCGTTGAAGCATTGGGGACGGATCAGGTTAGCCAAGACGAAGATGTTATGGATACTTGGTTCAGTTCATGGCTTTGGCCGTACAGCGTGTTTGCAGATAATCCGGAAGAGGAGGACTATTTCTACCCTACGAATACGTTAGTAACAGGACAGGATATTATATTTTTCTGGGTGGCTCGTATGATCATGTCGGGTTATGAGTTTAAAGGAAAGCGTCCTTTTAAAGATGTATACTTCACAGGCATGGTACGCGATAAGAAGCGTCGTAAAATGTCCAAACAATTAGGCAACAGTCCGGATCCATTAGATCTAATCGCTCAATATGGCGCGGATGGTGTACGCGTTGGAATGCTCATGACCGCACCGGCAGGAAACGACCTGCTGTTCGATGAAGATTTATGTTCTCAAGGTTCATTTTTCGCAAATAAAGTTTGGAATGCCTTCCGATTAGTCGGTATGTGGGAGACAGGAGCAGATACCATGAGTGCTTCAGAAGCATTGGCAGTGAAGTGGATGCGTAATCGCATTGGCGAGGCATTAGTAGAATTGGAAAGCAGCTTTACGAAATACCGCCTGTCAGAGGCTTTGATGACTACTTATAAGCTTGTTTGGGATGATTTCTGTTCGTGGTATTTAGAAATGGTGAAGCCTGCTCGTGGTGAAAAGGTTTCGGCAGAAGCGCTAGAGGCGACAAGGTCTATTTTCAATTCACTTTTAGAGGTCATGCATCCTTTTATGCCCTTTATCACAGAGGAATTGTGGCAAAATCTCGCAGATCGCAAAGAAGGCGAAACCATCAATTTTGCGCCTTGGCCTACTTTGAAAGTTGAAGATACCGACATTTTGAAATCGTTCGACCATTTTGCAGAGGTCGTGGGTGGCGTGCGGACGGTGCGCAATGAAAATGGCATTGCGCCAAAAGAGGTCTTAACCATTGAGATCGCTAAGGGCAGTGCACACAGTACTGAATATGATGTATTGATTAAGAAAATGGCGAATGTCGATGCCATTGTTGAAGTCAACGAGGTTCAGAAATCAGCGTTTAGCTTTGTTGCAGGAGGGGTGAATTATACTATTCCTGCCGATGCTTTTGTAAACGTTGAAGAGGAGATTGTCAAGCTAGAAGAAGAACTAAAGTATACACAAGGTTTTTTAACCGGTGTAAAGAAAAAGTTGGGCAATGAACGTTTTGTTGCTAATGCACCAGAAGCTGTCGTCGCGTCCGAGCGTAAAAAAATGTCGGATGCCGAAGGCAAAATAGTCCTCATTACCCAGCGCCTGGAAGCCTTGAAAGGTTAAATAAAAAGACTGAAAAGCCCGGCGCACTGTGCCGGGCTTTTTTCATAACGGGTCGCTCACGTGGTTATTAGAGGTCTTGCTCCGGAAATGATTACATCACCTTTTGTCAAGGAACAGATGTTTCTACTTAACTGCATGTATGCCTAAGGTGTATACGGCTTTACATACGCGCTTAACAGGCATTCCTTTTTTACGACGGCTCACATATATTTTTAGGTCAACTGTGCGTTTGCCGATAGGAGTGAAGCTACTCTCAACAACAAGTTCCTCTTCTAAATCGGCATTGTCATAGATTTTTAAATCCATGCTTTTGACTTTGTCTTCGAACCGTACGTTGAGTAAAAGCTGGTTCAAACGTCCACCTCTAACCTCATTCAAAATTTGCATCAAATTCCAAATGGATAATTGGCCATTAGCATCAACCATTGATGGAGTAATGATAAAGTTGTCTTTTGTCCTTAAAGGACCACTTTTACGTACGGTATTGATGAAGTTTTTCATTCGTTCAAATCAAAAAAAAAACGCCCTCACAATGTGAAGGCGCTTTCTATTTATAATGGGTTTTTGCTTATCGTTATCTATGCCTTCACGTATGGATATAGCAACCCCTTCCACTTATAATTGCGGTTATTGAAGTTGACAATAGAATTTTTCGTGTGTTGCATAGAGCTAATGTAAACGGATTTATGATTTTAATGTAGAAAACGATTAAAAATTAACAGAATTCCACGTTTTCATTTAATTCTGGCGCCAATTCAGCCAAATTTGCCACATTTCAGCCGGTTTCTTGCCTTGCAAATCACGGTGGAGTGATCTCACAGCAGGTCTTGGATTATTGACGCCTGAAAAAAGTTTAAGCGTGGTTACGCTACTTTTTCTATATGCATCGAGCATTTGCATTCGTTGTCCTTCGGCCTGTCCTCGAGGCTGATAATTCTTATTATTCATGTTGCGCCAGTACCATAGTAGATCTTTAGTCGCAAACATTTTCATGGCATTCAAGGAGCCATATATATCCCCTTTAACACGGTACAATTCCATGAGCTGCATTGCTGCATTTCCATTACGCGGTGCGATTTCAATAACACGTTCGTACAGGTCAATTGCCCCACCGATACTGCTGTTGTATCTCTTTACGGCTGCCAATTGGTTGAGCGATAAAATGTGGTTTGGGTGAATTTGTAATGCTTGATTAAAAGCCGCCTCTGCTTTATTTATTTTATTGTCGGATGGGATTTGCCCATTCGGTGTACGCATGTGACTAAGTCCTTCGAAGTAGGCCATAGGATTGTTGTAGATGTCCATTTCGAAGCAAATATTTTGCGCTTTCTGGGCATTAATCTGCATGCTTCGTGCATTTCCTGACATGTAACCGTCTAAACAATCTTTAGCCGCACGCTCGCCTTTAACCCGGTTTTGACCGACATAGACTGCAAAGAGTCCTGTGAGACCCGCCAAAATTACTCCTGCGATTGGGCGGATTTTAATCGAAGGCTTTGTGTGTGCTGCCGCAAAACCTAAGGCAGTGGCAAGCGGAAGTAAAAGTGTCGCCCGCTCAAGCGGGAATTCACCAAAGCCATATACAGTGAAGCCGACGATGGTTAGGGCGAAAAATAAGCCGCGCTCATGTTTAAGCGTATGGATAAAGCCTAGAACTAGTAGAGTTATAAAGAGTAGTGCACCAGCAATCCCTGTTTCACTTAGCATCCACAATAAATCATTGTGGGGGCGAAGAATTGACGTCTGTCCGCTCATTACACTTTCATTGGTACCTTTTAGCCCAGTACCCGGATATTCTATTTTCCATTGGCCTCCACCAACACCTGTTACAGGCTGATCCATAAACATCTCCCAAGATGCGTTCCAGTAGTGAAGACGACTTTGAATGGTGTCGCTGTTGAATATTTTTTCACTCCCCGCAGCAAAGATGGCAACTACGATTCCAATCGAAATCACTCCTAATGAAATCATTCCTACAGTCCTACGNTGTGCATTTCCTTTAATGGCATAATATGCCACAGCAATGCCCGTCATGACAAATGCGCCAAGCCATACGCCGCGTGTCCTTAAAAGTAGAATACATACGATGGCGAGACCGACACTAATGCGTTGCAGCCATAATCCAAAGAGCCCTTCTTCACGAGCATTTAATGCAAGTGGCAGCAGTAATAACAGACTTGCGGCGGCATAATTTTTATGTGTAAAAAGGGGGCCATTAGCAAGGTAGATATTTGATGCTTTGTAGGCTTCTACGAGGGAAGGGAGAATGCTAAAAGCAGCAATTAATAGCGCAGCCTGAGCGCCCGTGGCCAACGCTTGGATTCCGTTAGATTTTTCTTTTCGAAACAATGCAGCGCTTAATTGGATCCAAGTGAATAATAACCCGATTCTAGCACCATACCCTAGTAACTCTGAACCTGCATGAACACTCCCAATTTTAATCAAAGGAAGCAAGAGNAGCAGTGCGATGACTCCAAAAATGCTGAATCCCGTACCACCATACTTACGCGTTAAGACACTCCCTACTACTCCGGCTAAGGCAAGGAGCGTAATGCGGAGCCAAAGACCGATATCTTGACTGCCTGAATCGACGGCAAGTAGCAGGAGCAGAGGCATGTAGAAAAAGAGGGAGCGCAATGACTTCATAAAAATCGATTTGTTCAAATATAACGAAAGGAATCATTGCCTGATTCTGCCCTATCTTAGAGGTCCCAAATACTTATCACAGACTATGGAAAACCCGGCTCCGTACGTACCCAAAAATAAGGTGCGCATTGTCACTGCCGCTTCACTTTTTGACGGACACGATGCAGCAATCAACATCATGCGTCGAATCATTCAAAGCACCGGTTGTGAAGTCATACACTTAGGACACGACCGCTCCGTTGAAGAAGTAGTAGATACTGCCATTCAAGAAGATGCAAATGCAATTGCCATGACCTCTTACCAGGGTGGGCATATTGAATACTTCAAATATATGCATGACTTGCTCCAAGAAAAAGGAGCAGGACATATCAAGATATTTGGTGGTGGTGGTGGCACCATACTGCCGGAGGAAATTGAAGAATTACATGCTTATGGCATTACCCGCCTGTACCATCCTGACGATGGAAGAAAGTTGGGCTTGCAGGGAATGATCAATGATTTGATTGCTCAATCGGATTTCTTAGTTGGGGATGCCTTGCCGTCAGATTTGGCATCGCTTCCTTCTGCGAGTACAGCCACTGTAGCACGCTGGATTAGTGCAGCTGAAAATTGTGGACAGCAGCATGCGGAAGCTTTGGGAAAAGTCTCAGAGAAAGCGGCGTCGATTAAAACGCCCATTCTAGGGATTACAGGTACCGGAGGTGCGGGGAAGAGTTCTATGGTGGATGAATTGGTACGCCGATTCCTTTTAGATTTCCCTGAAAAACGTTTGGCAGTGGTTTCCGTCGATCCTTCGAAAAGAAAAACGGGCGGCGCATTACTGGGTGATCGTATTCGCATGAATGCCATCAAAAACGGTAATGTTTTTATGCGTTCGTTAGCCACGCGCCAGGCCAATCTTGCCTTGAGTGCACACGTTCAAAATGCGCTAGACATTCTAAAGGTGGCGGGTTTTGATTTAATCATCCTAGAAACATCAGGAATTGGTCAAAGCGATACTGAAATATTAGACCACAGTGATGCGAGTTTATATGTGATGACCCCAGAATATGGTGCGGCAACGCAATTGGAAAAAATCGACATGCTTGATTTCGCCGATTTAATTGCACTAAATAAATTTGATAAGCGTGGGGCATTAGATGCCTTACGCGATGTTAAAAAGCAGTACCAGCGTAATCACAACTTATGGGAGCAAAATCCGGAGACGATGCCGGTTTACGGAACCATAGCAAGCCAGTTCAATGATCCGGGTACCAATAGTTTGTACAGTGCAATCATCGAGATGCTCAACGATAAG
Source organism: Cryomorphaceae bacterium (assembly GCA_002685435.1). The sequence goes on from NYXD01000003.1 coordinate 6,647, forward strand.
GCAAATGCAGGATTTACCAGCACCTTCGCGCTGACCGGGGAGATGAGTGAGAAGATTTTTATTATTCCCCCAAACCGCACTCGCTATTTGAGCGAGATTTCTGAAAGTCACCGAATTTATCGCGATCAGATCATGGCACAGGTGGAGGTCGCAGATAAATTGTANGCTTTACACCGCTCCATTGAAACCTTGGAAGACGAGGANTTAATTGGCCAATTGCAATTGAGTTTTGACCGGATTAAAATGGATCTTGATCCGCACAACTGGGAGCGCTTGCAACAATGGCAGGCGACGGTTCAACGNTATAAAGATCCGGTTTATACCTTCCATGTCCGCGGCAAAGCCATCAATATTGAAACACATACAGAGAGTTTATCGCATACTCGAATCCCGAAAGTTGCACTGCCGAAATACCGCAGTTGGGGTGATATTTTGCGTTGGCTACTCTTAGAAAATGTTCCCGGTGAATTCCCTTATACCGCAGGTATTTATCCGTTTAAGAGGGAAGGTGAAGATCCTACGCGCATGTTCGCAGGGGAGGGAGGTCCCGAACGCACAAATAAGCGGTTCCATTATGTGAGCTTGGGGATGCCTGCGAAACGATTATCCACAGCATTTGATAGTGTAACACTCTACGGGAACGACCCGGACCGTCGTCCTGATATTTACGGTAAAATCGGAAATGCTGGGGTGAGTATATGCTGTCTTGACGATGCNAAAAAACTATATAGNGGATTCCGTTTAACGGACCCAACAACNTCTGTCTCCATGACCATAAATGGTCCAGCACCTATGTTGTTGGCTTATTTTATGAATGCAGCCGTGGATCAGGAATGTGAATTGTATATCAAGGAGCATAAACTTGAAGCAAAGGTTGCGGCCGTAAAAAAAGCAAAATACGATGATCAGGGACTCGAAAGTCCTTCTTATCAAGGAGATTTACCAGAAGGTAATGATGGTCTCGGCCTGATGTTATTGGGAGTTACAGGTGATGAGATACTGCCTAAAGACGTGTATTNNGAAATAAAGAAGAAAGCGCTTAACACTGTTCGCGGTACCGTTCAAGCCGATATCTTGAAAGAAGATCAGGCACAGAACACGTGTATATTNTCCACAGAATTTGCGCTGCGCTTGATGGGCGATGTTCAGTCGTATTTTATTGATTGGCAAGTGCGTAATTTTTACAGCGTCTCCATCTCCGGTTATCATATTGCAGAAGCAGGAGCAAATCCTATTTCTCAATTGGCATTTACACTGTCCAATGGTTTTACGTATGTAGAGTACTACTTAAGTCGTGGAATGGATATCAACAAGTTTGCACCTAACTTGAGTTTCTTCTTTAGCAACGGTATCGATCCAGAGTATGCGGTAATCGGTCGCGTAGCGCGCCGTATTTGGGCAAACGCTATGAAGAATAAATATGGTGCAGATGCGCGTTCTCAAATGTTGAAGTACCACATTCAAACCTCTGGACGCAGCTTGCATGCCCAGGAGATTGATTTTAATGATATCCGAACCACCCTTCAGGCGCTTTATGCCATTTATGATAATTGCAATTCCCTCCATACTAATGCTTATGACGAGGCTATTACAACTCCAACGGAGGAAAGCGTTCGCAGGGCCATGGCCATTCAGCTCATCATTAATAAAGAATTGGGTCTAACGAAGAATGAGAATCCTATTCAAGGCGCCTTTATTATTGAAGAATTGACAGATTTGGTCGAGGAAGCAGTATTGCTTGAGTTTGATCGTATCACGGAACGTGGTGGCGTATTGGGAGCCATGGAAACCATGTACCAGCGTGGTAAGATTCAAGAGGAGAGCATGCATTATGAGATGCTTAAGCATACGGGTGAATTCCCTATTGTAGGTGTGAACACGTTCCTCAATAAAAAAGGTTCGCCTACCGTTTTACCAGCAGAAATTATTCGTGCCACTGCAGATGAGAAAGAATACCAAATAGAGATGCTCGAGCGTCTGCACAAGGCAAAAGGAAAATTGAACGAGGAGATGATTAGTGCATTGCAAGAGGCTGCCNTTCAAAATGAGAATATTTTTGATGTCTTAATGGAGGCTGCGAAACATTGCAGTCTAGGCCAAATNACAAACGCGCTGTTCGAAGTTGGCGGACAGTATAGAAGAAATATGTAAATGAAATTACTCTCATTCAATGTGAATGGCGTGCGCGCCGCCGCTGGAAAAACTTTAATAGAAGACTTGCACGAATTGGACTGTGATGTCGTGGGATTGCAGGAGACCAAAGCTACGCCGGAGCAGGTGAATGAAGCTTTGGCCGAGTTGAGGGGCTACTATATCTATGCGTTTAGCGCGGAAAAGAAAGGATATAGCGGTACCGCGATTCTATCTAAAGTAGAGCCATTATCGGTAACAATGGGTATAGGCATTGCCGAGCATGATAATGAGGGTCGTGCCATTACCGCTGAATACGAGGACTTTTATTATGTAACTGCCTATGTTCCAAATTCGAGTTCAGGTTTAAGGCGCCTGGATTATCGGACTCAAGAATGGGATGTGGCTTTCTTGGCTTATCTAAAAAAGCTGGAGGAGAAAAAACCGGTAGTGGTTTGTGGCGATTTAAACGTGGCACACCAGGAGATAGACTTGAAGAATCCTAAATCGAATTACAACAAAACACCAGGCTATACGCAAGCGGAGATTGATGGTATGAGTACGATGATTGAAGCAGGTTTTGTAGATACCTTCCGAAAGCTTTACCCAGATACCGTGAAATACAGCTGGTGGAGTTACCGTGGCGGCGCTCGCTCTAAAAACGTGGGCTGGCGCTTGGATTACTTTATGGTTAGTGCGGGGTTCATGGACCGAGTACAGGATTCACATATCTTGAACCATGTGATGGGCAGTGACCACTGTCCTGTAATGCTGCAACTGAAGTAATTACTGCAAGGTAAATTTAGTCGTGCCTGCCTCACAAATGAACAAGTACGTCCCTGGACTGCATTGTTCTGGCAGCAGTAGTTCACTTGTGCCATTGGCATGCTCTAAAGAGCCTTGATCAACGATTTTCCCCTGTGCATCACTGATTTGATAGTCAAGATTGACAGCGCCAATATTGGTTTCAATCTTTAATANGCCATTTGTCGGGTTAGGAAATATTTTCAACCGTTCGATGCTGTCTTCTCCTAGGCCAATGTTGGCTGTATTCATAATAAAGTAGTAGCGTGCAACATGCTGAGGTGTGAAGCTAATATTGCCTACACCGGTATTGCCTAAAGCTTGTGTTGAAGCATTAGCCATTGGCATTCCTGTTTTCCATTTAAGATTTGGGCTTTCCCCAATGGTCATCTGATTTCCGGGTGAACCATTTAAATCGCTGTCTAAGCCGCTATTATTTGCATTGGTGTTGAAGGAGATAGTAACCTCGAAAGGCAGCGCTGTTGCGTAATCAATGGGTGGATCGTGGTTTCCTTCGTACCCGATGAAATAAAAATGGTCGCGGCTAGTAACTCCATTACTAGGGAAATTGCCCTCTGTATAATGGTGCCATACGTAGAATGTACCGTTAAGTCCCGATGTGTTGGGTTTGGGAGTGATTTTAACTCNCGTATTAGACAATGTTTTAGTGCCATTTAGCTCTGCCCAAGTGAAAGTGTCGTAGACGGAGGTTCCCAAAGATTCGGCACTATCGTTAGTACTTAGCCAAAAATCTTNTCCCGAGCCTAACTGGGTGGTTTGGGAGGTGTATGTGTAATCTGCGCTCGAAGATGCAAAGGAAGCGGTATTTCCCAGATCTTCTTTACCACTATACCCATGGTTGTAGCTGTGTTTGTAGACAACAATGGGTGTCGTTTTTTGACTCGCACTATAATTTCCGGTGTTGGCGCTTAGATGGTGAATGTTTATTTGTTTATCGGCTGTAGTCCAATTGGCATTTTCAGGATAATTCAACTCCACCCAAGCTCCGTGATAGCCAGGATTGTATATCCAATCGTTCCAAAAATCGTCCAAATCTACCCCCGTTGAGTTCTCAAAGGATTCTTTAAAGGTATTCGCGTTGTAGTTGCNAAAAGTGTTGGTGGCAATGAGCTGTTTTACCGCATGGCTGAAAAGGCTATCGCCCAAAAATTCGCGTAAGTTGTGTGCGACCATTGCGCCCTTTTGATAGGTGTGCGTGCCGTAGGTTTGGTTTTGGTTGACACCGCTTAGTGCCAAGTGACCGCCATCATTTTGCGCGGCTTGTTTCAGTACGAGTGCTTGGTTGTTTTGTACGGTTTTTACGTACTGTGGTCGTCCATAGATCTTCTCCTCATAGAAGTGTGAGCTAAATTCAGCGAAACCTTCGTTGATCCACATGTCTTCGGCAGTCTCTGTCGTAACGGCATTGCCGAACCACATGTGGGCCAGCTCATGTGCAATAATATCTTCGCCGTTGAGGTTGGCATTTGCCAANGTACGNGGCANATGGATCATNCCNGCATGTTCCATGGCGCCTGTTATGGTCATGGCATAACCCACTTTCTCAAAGACATAGGGTCCAAAATCTTCGACAAAGGCATCATAAATAGCATTGAGATTTACGAATCCTGCGGTCATGTTTGCAGTATCCTGCGCACGGCCATAGAGTTCGAACGATTTTCCTGCGTGTGTCCAGCTTTGTTTTTGGTAATCTGAGACCGCAAGACTAACTAGGTAAGAGGGTAGTGGTGCCTGACCTTCCCACCGCCAAATTAAATCACCCGAGGAGAGTGTGTCTACGGAAGTTAAAATACCGTTGCTTACCCCAACTTTCCCAGCGGGTGTAGTGATGTTCATCTCGTCGAGTGTACATTTCTCAACGAAATTATCGAAACAGGGGAATAGACTTCGGCCGTACACGTGCGGGTTAGCAGCGAAACCTACGCCTAGATTATAGTCATAGGCGCCATCGTGATGNATTCCGCCCCAGCCACTACCATCTTTAGTTGTGTTGCCTTGGTAATAAATGTCCCAATGCAGAATGCTCCCGGCAGTGGCATTATGGGTTATTATTAAATGTTCACCTTTTTGTGTGAATGAAAGAGGTCCCGAAGTGCTAATAACACTATCCACAGTAAACCCTAAAAGATCGAATCGAAGCTTCGAGAAATTTATCTTCACTCCGATTTGATAGGAGGCTTTTCCTGATAGCTGCTGGTTAGTGAATCCCGTTGTATTAATGTTAAGTTTTAGTTCCTCTAAGTCTGCAGTATCCGATCTAGAATTGTAATTAATGGGTGTGGTACTTTGTTGAGCGGCATGCGTATGTTTGGTNCTTTGGCAATTGTATTGCCCGAAAAGCACATTACTGCACATAGCTAATAATCCAACTAAAATCCCCCTCATTTTTAACTTCTTTGACGAACCGCTTCGTAGAGAATGATGCCTGTTGCCACGCTTACGTTCAATGAATTGATTTGACCATACATTGGAATTAAGGCTTTGGCATCTGCCAATTGCAACAGGCTCTTGTGGACGCCGGTTTCTTCATTGCCCATAATAACCATACAGGGTTCATTAAATGGTGCTTCGTACATAGGGGATTCGGACTTTTCTGTACCTGCAATAATTTTTAGACCTAAGCTTTGAGCCAGGTACACGGCATCTTTCATATGATTAACCTTACAAACAGGCACTTCAAGCAATGCTCCGGTTGATGTACGAACGGCGTCCGCACTTACAGGAGCGCTATCGTTTTTAGGTATGACAATGGCATCTACACCAGAACAGTCGGCTGTTCTGGTAATCGCACCAAAGTTTCGTACATCTGTGATACGATCTAAGGCAAGAATCAATGGCTTGCGTCCCTCATCCATTACTTTCATAATAACTTCTTCCAACTNGTGGAAGTCGATAGGACTGAGGTAAGCCACGGCTCCTTGATGATTGCCGCGCGTAACGCGATTTAATTTTTCTACGGGTACGTATTTGGGTTCGATTCCTGCGTCGCGCAGTGTTCCTTCGAGTTGCGTNTACAGTGCACCACTGATTCCTTTTTGAAGGAATACTTTATCGATGGTCTGTCCATCCTGAACCGCTTGAAGAATAGGACGTAGTCCGTAGATGAGTTGGTCGTTTGCCATAGTTATTTATCCGAGGGGTTTTCTTCAATGTTTTTATCTGAATATTCGCCTAATTCAGCTCTATCCACAAGTCTATTATCTAATTCTTTCTTTGTCTTACTGCCCAATTTTTTCAATCTCTCGACCTGCGAAATTAAATTTCCTCGACCCTCCATCATCTTTGTCATGGTGTCTTGGTAGGTGTTCTGTGCTGTTTGAAATTGACTTCCAAGTTTCTTAAGATCTTCGCTCAGTCCAACGAACTTATCGTAGAGTTTTCCGCCGGCCTCCGCAATTTCGATCACATTNTTTGTTTGCTTTTCTTGACGCCAAGCCATTGCGATCGTCTTCAAAGTGGCTAGTAATGTAGAAGTACTCACCACGATGATCTTCCTAGAGAAGGCAAATTCATACAAGGCTTGATCAAATTTTGTTACTTCCATAAATGCCGCCTCGATCGGGATAAACAGCAAAACAAATTCTGGCGTATCCCCACCATACAATTGTGGATAGTCTTTATCGCTGAGGCCCTTGATGTGGGTTTGAACGCTAACCGCCAATGCTTTTAATCCTGCAGCAGCTTCCTCTTCCGTCGCAGCATTGATAAAATTATCCCAAGCAACTAAGCTCACTTTAGAGTCAATTATAATTTTTTTGTTGCCAGGCAATTGAATGATAACATCAGGTTGTAAGCGTCTTCCATCCTCTGTGGTTTCGCTGTTTTGAACAAAATATTCTTTGTCTTTGGCGAGTCCACTCATTTCGAGTGCACGCTCTAAAACGAATTCACCCCAGTTCCCCTGTTTCTTATTATCTCCTCTTAGCGCTTTCGCAAGTCCGCTTGCTTCCTCGGAGAGCTTGTCATTCATGTCTTTGAGTGACTTTATATTCTCCATTAAAGCGGAAGTGGACTTAACTTCTTTCTCATGGTTGTCCTTGACTGTTTTTTCGAAATCTTCGAGCTTCTGTTTAAAGGGTGCAAGGAGCTTATCTAATTCTTCAGAATTCGTCGTTTTGAATTGTTTCGATTTTTCATCAAGAATGGATTGCGCNAGAACTTTAAACTCGTTTTTCATTCCTTCTTTGGTCTTCTCGTCTTCAGTTTTTTGCGCTGCATGCACTTTCTCAATGTGTGCCAATTTTTCTTTAGCCGCATTCACGGCACTTTCCAAAGTTGCTTTTTCAGTAGCACTGTTTAATAACACTTGTTGCTCCGATTGTCGACTTTCATTTAAGTCGATTTCGAGCTGCTGAACCCGCGCTTTTAATTCTTCCAATTGCTGTGATGCCCAGGCAGGTAAGTCTGGGCTTCCACTAGGAATACCTTCTTCGTTGGTAGAACCGCGCATGCGGTAGACCAGATAGGCGAATAGCAGAACGTTTAATATGGGAAAAATCAGTTCAGTCATGTTAGCTCAAAGTTCTCTGTATCAGTTTAAAACAACTTTCCTTGTTGACTTGAAGGAAGTTTCCAAGTTACAGTTTTTCGACCTTTTTGTGCCTGTTTGCTATTAAAAGTTGTGAAGGGTTTTGANCCGAAAAAACCTCTGTAGGCACTGAGCGGCGACGGATGAGGGGTGTGTAGAATTACCGCTTCGTTCTTAGGATAATTTTCACAGCATTCCAGTGCGATTTTGTGTGCGGGAGCGCCGAAGCAGATGAAGCCGGCTTCGTAAGATTTTTCTAAAATGTGCGCTATCGCGTTTCGTGTGAAGATTTCCCATCCTTTGCTTTTGTGGGAGCCGGCCTCTTTTGCTCTAACGGATAAAGCGGTATTAATTAAGAATACACCGTTGCTAGCCCAGCTGCTTAGGTCTCCATGTATTGGGGGCTCCACATCTAGATCCGCGCTGTATTCCTTAAATATGTTTTTAAGGGAGGGAGGAATCGGTTGGTTTTTGGCCACACTAAATGCTAAACCGTTGGCTTGTCCGTGACCGTGATAGGGGTCTTGGCCTATGATGATACATCGCACATTTTCTGGCTCACAAACTTCAAATGCTTTAAAAATATCTGCTGCTGGTGGATAGCAGGTCATCGTATCGTATTCCATTTGAAGGAATTGGTACAAAGCAGTCCAATACCTCTTCTTCTGCTCTGATTCAAAGAAGTCAGACCATGAATTTTTCGGAAATGTGGAAAGGAAGTTGGTCATTACGCAAGAAGTTTGAAGCGTGTGCGTTATTTTTACCATTCGCAAGTTAAGCGAAACTAATCGATGTAATGATGAAAAAAGTTTTAACTCTTGCTGTAGTTCTGGCGGCTACATTGGCACTCTCCTCATGTGGAACGACTGAAAAATGTCCGACTTATTCTCATGTTGAGCTTCCTACGCACTACGGATAAGTCGGGTCGAAAGACCGCTGAAATCCCCTTTGAGCACCCGCAATCTTTCGAAGATCTTGCGGGTTATCTGCGTTTAAAAGGACCGGTGTTTATCTACAAGCATAGCACACGATGCAGCGTAAGTCTATTTGCAATGAAAAGACTTCAATTCGTTAAGAGCTATAGCGAGGAGACGTGGGTTTATCTAGATGTAGTTGCACAGCGTCCACTGTCATTGGCTTTAGCAGAAGATTTAAATATTCAGCATGAAAGCCCTCAGCTCATTTTGATTGCTGACGGAAAAGTACTTGCTCACGGATCGCACCAACAAGTGACGGAGACCACTGTCGAAAATTGGCGCGAAGAATTTGGTTTTAGTCAAAACAAAACCAACATCTAAAAGTTATCCTATTATGGTTGATCAACACAAATCCCAAAAGCCGCAAGCAACTAAAGAACGCGTGAAAAAGCCGCAGTGGCTTCGTGTAAAGTTGCCTACGGGCGAAAAATACAAGAGTGTTCGAGGTTTGGTGGATAAATACAAGCTACACACCATTTGCGAATCCGGTCATTGTCCCAACATGGGCGAATGCTGGGGTGAAGGGACTGCAACATTCATGATTCTCGGCAATATATGTACGCGTTCTTGTGGGTTTTGTAATGTAGCTACCGGACGTCCGCAGTCTGTGGATTGGGAAGAGCCGGAAAAAGTTGCACGCAGTGTAAAGTTGATGAAAATCAAACATGCCGTACTCACTTCTGTCGATCGTGACGACCTAGCAGACGGGGGGTCCATTATCTGGGCGGAAACCGTGAATGCCATACGTCGTTTAAGTCCTAACACTACCATGGAAACGCTCATTCCAGATTTCAAGGGAGAACTCCATAATGTAGACCGCATTATTGCAGCAAATCCAGAAATTGTTAGCCATAATATGGAAACGGTTCGCAGATTGACGCGAAAAGTAAGAATCCAAGCGCAGTTTGATCGTTCACTCATGGTCTTGAAATACCTCAAAGATCAGGGGATTCATCGAACGAAAAGTGGAATTATGCTCGGACTCGGTGAAACAGAGGAGGAGGTCATAGAGGCCATGCAGGAATTAGTTGATGCACGCGTTGACGTTTTGACCCTGGGTCAGTATTTACAGCCTACTCCAAAGCATTTGCCTGTGGCAGAGTTTGTTACCCCTGAAACCTTTGATAGATTGAAAGAAATTGGCTTGGATATGGGCTTTAAATATGTAGAGTCTGGACCATTAGTTCGNAGTTCTTATCATGCTGAAAAGCATCTTGNNTAAGNACTTGCGGTAATGCGTTTTGCACCCTATTTTTAACTTNANTAGAAACAANTAGTTTACTATACATGAAAAAAGGATTACGTTTTGCCTTAGCAGGCTCAGTACTAACCGCCGCCATAATTGCACTTACTACAAGTGCACCTAAGTATACTCCTGTGAATATGGAGGAACAAAGTGCCGCAGGTGCTGCTGCATATTTGCATGGCTTGCGCGCCAATCAAGTGACGGGTACTGTAAATCAGGAAGATATTCAGTCGGCTATTGAAAGTTTAGAGAATATGCCCGAAAGTGCTATTGGTCTTAATTGGGCCGAACGCGGTCCAAACAACCGCGGCGGTAGAACACGTGGTCTTGCAATCAACCCGGACAGCACGAACCAAATGTACGTGGGTTCCGTAAGTGGTGGGTTGTATTACAGCAATGATGCTGGTTTGAGCTGGACAGAAGTAAATCCTGAACAGGAGAATTTAGCAGTAATGACTATCGCTTACAGCAAGGATGGTGATGTTTATTACGGTACTGGCGAGGGTTTGTATAACACTTGGACAACTGGCTACGGTGCGTCCACTTCTTCAGGTTTTCCAGGAGCAGGTGTATTCAAGAAAGGAGCAAACGATGCTGGGTTTACGCAGTTATCTTCAACTTCGACATTTCCATCTGTTGGAGCGATTATTACCGATCCGGCAAATAATGAGAAGCTCTATATCGCAACAAGTTCAGGTATCCGCCTTTCAACTAATGGCGGTACGAGCTGGAGTAACCCAATACAGGGACAGATTGGTTCAAATGGAACGTGTTGGGATATCCACATGGACGCAGGNGGTAACGTTTGGGGAACCTTAGGGGGACGTACAATGAAAAGTTCTGATGGTGGATCGACTTGGGTAGAAGTTTCTAAATCAAGTGCAGGTTCGACCGGTTTACCGCGCAGTGGTGGCCGTATTATGTTTGCTTCTGCCGCAGATGATGAAGATTACGTTTATGTGGTACAGATCACTTCAGGTAGTGCATTAGCTGGAGTATACCGCACAACGGATGGTGGTGATACTTGGTCTAAAATTGGACAAAAATCCACCTATTTTGACCCGTTCTGTAGTTCGCAATGTCAAGGTAAATATGACTTAGCTATAGGCGTCGACCCAAGTAATAAGAACCGCATCATCGTAGGTGGTATTACGGTATGGGGCTGGGAGCAAGGTCAAGGATGGAACCAAGTCAATGGGTTTGGACCCTTCAATATTCATTCAGACAATCACGATGTCGTTTGGCATCCAACGGATAGCAGTAAAGTCTACATCGTAAACGATGGTGGTGTTTACTTTTCAAACAGTGCTGGAGCAACATGGCAGACATTGAATAAGAATTATGTGACGACTCAATTTTANAATATTGGAATTTCTGCGGACCGCTACGTTGTGGGAGGTACACAGGATAATGGTAGCTGGGTGATGGACGGTTCTGGAAATACTNCGAACGAAGGACGTAGTTTAGGGGCTGTTGATGGATTCTCAGGTGACGGTGGTTATTCAACGGTATCTTGGTTGGTACCGAAGATTTACTTTACAGAATATCAGCAAGGAAGAATTGGTCGTAGTGAAAATAAAGGGCAGTCATTTACCTCTTTCTGGGACAGTCGCTCGAGCCAAGGTGTTGGTTCTTGGATGACGCCATTCTNCTTATATGAGAACAGTAATGATCCACTCAGCGAGGATTCAGTTCAATTTAAAGTTAACCGCGCACTTCGCTCTTTAGGTTTCGCTAATGCTGGTCAGGATACTTTCGTCTCAAATATTGCACCACTGCAGTCTTCAGCTGTTATGGATGCAGCTACGTTTATGGTTCAAAGTGGTACAGCAGTCATTACTTCTGATGCGAGCGGAAACCTAAGCGGAGATGGTAGCGGTAGCTTCGATGCGACAACAGGTGATTTCACAGTAATTTTTAATTCGTCTCCGGCTGCAGAGATTATTGCAACTGTAGATGTAAGTTATGCTTCGGGTGCAGAAGTGGTGTTGGGTTCGAATACGAATGGCCTTCCATTCAAATACACACTGCCGAATGCCTTGAATATGGATGATAGTGTGATCGTTCAAGATCNTGTAAGCAGCATGTTTATAGTAGGTTTTAGTGGTTCGGTATGGATGACTCGCGGCGCCCTTGATTTTAGTACAACACCAGAGTGGTATAAACTGGCTTCAATCACTGGTACGGCTCAGGCTGTGGAGGTGAGCGAAGATGGTAATTACGCTTGGATAGGAACTGAGAGTGGTCGTATATACAGAATAGCAGGTCTTGCTGCTGCCCGTGATTACGGTACAGCGGATGCAGATAGTGGCGCAACTGCGGTAACAGTAGATATGGTTCAGAATTTACCAGGAAGGAACATTACTAGTATTGCAGTAGATCCTAACGACAATGATCGCGTCTTGGTAACATGTGGAAATTACGGAAACTCAAACTATGTGTACTACAGTGGCAATGCTACTTCGACTTCTGCAAACTTCCTTGTGAAAGACGGTAACTTAGGCAACTTCCCAGTATATGCTGCGACTTTTGATAAAGGCAATAGTGCCTACGCAATCATAGGAACGGAGTTTGGTATTTTCTCAACGCAGAATATTAATATGGCTTCACCGCAATGGGGCGCGGACAATAGTGGTCTAGCTCGCGTGCCAGTCTTTACCTTGAAGCAGTACCGTACGAGCAAGAGTTCTACAGCTGATATGTCTGTTGAAGAAGGCGATATTTTTGCTGGAACTTTCGGTCGTGGAGCATTTCAGACGACTTCATTAATGACAACTCGTCCTATCGGAATTGCCGAACAAGAAGTTGAGCAAGCANATGAAGCAGTCAAGCTCTTCCCTAATCCTGCTGAAGACTTTACGACATTAGCACTAGAGTTACCTGCGGGCAACTATACTGTTGAATTGATTGACCTAAATGGTCGTTCAGTNAAGTCNGTAANCTTCGAAGCAACTGAAAATGGCNCNCAAGCGTTTAAACTTGACGTGAGCAATGTTGCTAACGGAATGTACGTGNTAGGAGTNAAGGAAGTGCCAAGCACTTTCGCTAGATTACTTATCGCACACTAAAAAGACGAATGAACACTTTTAATGCCCTGCATCTTTGGATGCGGGGCTTTTTTTTGCTCGCTAGTTAGCATTATTTTTGACCCATGGATTTAGAATTTCTTCAATACCCGATCGGACGTGCGTCCATTGAAAAGAACCCAGGCGAAGAACGTATCGAGAGCAGTATAGCTGTTATTGGGCGTATGCCGCAGCAGCTTATGGAGTTTGCAAAAGGATTAACTGCTGAGCAGTGGGATACGCCCTATCGCGAAGGTGGTTGGTCACCGCGTCAAGTAGTCCACCATTTAGCCGACTCACATATGAACGGCTTTAACCGTCAACGTCTAGCCGTTGTTTCTCANGAGGNTCCGTCAGTTANAGNATATCCGCAAGATGTATTTTCAAAGCTTCCCGACTACAGTACAGATCCTTTTCTAAGTATCATACTATTGGCAAGTCTCCATGAAAAATGGGTGAGCTTTTTAAATGGAATAACCGACGCGGGCTGGGAGAAATCATACCGTCACGAAGAGGACGAACGCGAATACTCTATGAAAGAAAGTGTACAGCAGTATGCATGGCACTGCCAGCACCATTTAGCACATATCAGAATAGTACTAGATCAAAAAGGTTAATTAAGCGTCTCGATAGAAGAAGCGCGGGAAACAATCACTCCGTCCTTAACCTTAAAATAAACCGGGAGTTCTGTAATTCCTAAGCCGCTAATAATACTGCTTCTACTCCCCATAAGGTCACTGAGGTGGGTACCTCCTAATTTATCTTCTTTGATTGCTCCGTACCATTCTGCGAGTGGGCTGCGTTGTTGAGGAAGACCGTCGATACTGAGGTAAATCCAATCTTCACTTTTGCCTTTATCCGCGGTAGCACGTAATTCATTTCTACAACCACTGCACCAAGAGGCCCAAACCGCAATTACGTGGTTGTCTAGACTCATACGTTTAATGTGAACCGATTGCCCTTCAGGAGTTTCGAGTTTCAATTCTGGAAAAGGATGACCGGGTTGAAATTTTGCTTGCGCGGCTTCTACTTCATTAGTGAAGGAGAGCATCTCCTCGTATTTTGCAAGCCACATCGCATAAGTAGTAACATCGGGGCTACCGGGGTAAGTCGAACGTAGTTGCTGATACATGTTTTGCAATAGTTCTCGGTCTACGGTGTAGTCTAGCGCCGGTTGCGTTCCTATGCGATGGTAGATGGTAAGTAAGTTCGACAGGCGTTCAGGGTGTGTTTCGAGAGAGTCTAGCATACGCTGCCGGTATGCGTCGGCATAGGCGTAGTAGGAAGCATTAAGCGCCTCTAATCCAACGAATGATGTACTGTCGCGATAATGACTCCTTAGGAGATCCATACTATCCGTAAAAGAAATGAGGTCAAGCTGCATTTTACGTTGGGCACCAAGCCAATTGTTTTCTGCATCGCCAGAAATAAAGCCAGCTTTCGAGACGGTTAATGTCTTAGCATCTGGGCCTACAACGGCATGAATGACCGGTAGATCGCCTTCGATAGGAAGAAAGGAGATGATGCGGGAAGTATCGAATTGGACCGTAAAAGCATCATTACCCGTAAGTTCCAGTGTATCGAGCACCAGAAATTCACCTACATCATCTCGCATTTGCACAGAATAGGTGCCTGGCGTTTCTAGGGCAAATAAAAATTGCGTGCCTTGAGGCGACTTCGAACACCCGATAAAAGCTAGAAGGAATAGAGAACTAAACTTACGCATCCAATTTATCGCGCAACAGTGCGCTTGCTTTTTTAGGGTCGGCAGTTCCTTTACTGTATTTCATGACTTCACCCATGAATAAACCGATTAGGCCTTTTTTACCTGAGCGGTATTCTTCTATTTTTTCGGGATAAGCAGCCAATGCTTGATCGACCCACGCTTGCAGTTGATTGCTATCGCCTTGCTGAATCCAGCCGTTTTGTTCACAGAGCCCTGCAGCATCAGCAGTAGGGGCTTCCAACAACGCAGGGAATAATTTCTGAGTGGCCGTACTGATCGAAATCTTTTCTTCATCAACCAAATTTTGAATGCTGGCTAGGGTCGCCGGTGTGATAGGGAACTCATCGATTTCAACGCTTTGTTCGTTTAGCCATGATTTCACAGATCCTATCAGTAGATTGGTTGCGCCTTTGTAATTCGTTGTATGCTTGATGACTTCTTCAAAATATAACGCGAAAGCCTTGCTGTCCGTGAGGACGAAGGCATCGTATTCACTAAGGCCTAATTCTGCCGTATACTTTTTGAACAACTCATAGGGAAGTGGCGGCATGGTCTCACGAACTTCAGCAACGTACGAAGATGGGACGATCACGGGCACTAAATCAGGCTCCGGGAAATAACGGTAATCGTGAGCATCCTCTTTAGTACGCAGGCCGATAGTACAGTTTTTGACAGCGTCAAAAGTTCTGGTTTCCTGAAAAATAGGGGTTCCGCCTTCAATCGAATCAATCTGACGAATAATTTCAAAATCGATCGCCTTTTGAACGTTACGGAAGGAGTTCATGTTTTTGACCTCCACCTTAGTGCCGAATTTAGTAGTCCCTTTTTTGCGCACTGAAATGTTCAAATCCGCACGAAGCGAACCTTCCTCCATATTGCCGTCAGAAATTTCTAGGTAACGGACCAATTTTCTGATCTCACTCAAATAACTGTAAGCCTCTTCGCCGTTTTTGATTTCCGGTTCTGATACAATCTCAAGCAGTGGGATCCCTGCACGATTTAAATCTACGAGCGTATTGAAGGGGTCAATATCGTG
>NYXD01000118.1 GCA_002685435.1 Cryomorphaceae bacterium
AAGATGGACGCTCCACTTTAGAAGTAGTAATGACCGTTCTTCACGCTGGTGGAAAGTTTGATAAAGACTCGTACAAAGTATCCGGTGGATTACATGGGGTAGGTGTGAGTTGTGTGAATGCACTTTCCATCATGTTGCACGCTGAAGTGCACAAGGACGGTAAAAAACATGAGGTTGAATTTTCACGCGGTGCAGCGAAATACCCTACGCGTGAAATCGGGACTACGGATTACCGTGGTACCATCGTTACCTTCAAGCCTGATGCAGAAATCTTTGAGGAATTAGAGTACCAGTACGAGATTTTAGCGAAACGCATGCGCGAATTAGCTTTCTTGAATAAAGGAATTTCTATAACACTAACAGATCTTCGTGAGAAGGATGAAAAAGGTGAATATATAGGACAGCGCTTCCACAGTGAAGATGGATTGGCAGGGTTTGTTAAATACATTGATGCCAACCGCGAGGTGATTATGCCGGAAGTGATGTCAATGGAAGGCGAACGCGACGGAATACCTGTTGAGGTTGCTATGCATTACAACACGAGCTACAACGAGAACATCCACTCGTACGTAAACAACATCAACACGCATGAAGGAGGGACGCACCTTGCCGGTTTCCGTCGCGCATTGACGCGTACATTGAAGAAATATGCCGATGAAAGCGGTCTTCTAGCCAAAGAGAAAGTTGAAGTAAGCGGAGACGATTTTAGAGAGGGTTTGACTGCAGTAATTTCTGTAAAGGTCATGGAGCCTCAGTTTGAAGGACAGACGAAAACAAAGCTCGGTAACAAAGAAGTAAGTGGTGTCGTAGATAAGCTGGTAGGTGAGATGCTAACGGCTTTTCTTGAAGAACATCCATCACAGGCAAAGATTATCGTTCAAAAGGTATTGCTAGCAGCGAAAGCTCGCGTCGCCGCAAAAAAGGCACGCGAAATGGTGCAGCGTAAAGGAACAATGTCCTCTATGGGCTTGCCCGGTAAGTTGAGCGATTGTTCTGAAACAGATCCCGAAGTATGTGAAATATTCCTTGTAGAGGGAGATTCAGCAGGCGGTACGGCGAAACAAGGTCGGGATCGTAACTTCCAAGCAATTCTTCCACTGCGTGGTAAGATTTTAAATGTTGAAAAAGCGATATCGCACAAGGTCTTCGAAAACGAGGAGATCAAAAACATGTATACCGCTCTAGGTGTAAGTGTGGGGACCGAGGAAGACCATCGAGCACTCAATATTAATAAATTACGCTACCATAAGATTGTCATCATGACGGATGCCGATGTGGACGGTAGTCACATTTCAACCCTGATTTTGACGTTCTTCTTCCGTTACATGCGTGAATTAGTAGAAAAGGGATACGTATATATTGCAACCCCTCCGCTATACCTAGTGAAAAAAGGATCGAAATCATCGTACGCTTGGGATGATAAGCAACGTGACCAACTCCAGTTTGAATATGGTGGCGAAACGGGCCAGGGCGTAGGTATTCAACGTTATAAAGGTCTTGGTGAGATGAATGCCGAGCAATTGTGGGAGACTACAATGAATCCGGACGAGCGCATATTGAAGCAAGTGACCATAGACGATAGCGCTGAGGCTGATCGTGTATTCTCTATGCTCATGGGCGATGAAGTTCCGCCTCGTAAAGATTTTATTGAGCGCAACGCGAAGTATGCAAATATTGATGCCTAATACACTAAATCTATTCAAAAAAGCCTCCTTATTAGGGGGCTTTTTTGTAGTTATTTTTTTCGTACTGACGGCTTGTAATACAGATCGAGCCGACGAACAAATGGTTTTTCGTTACAATGAGCCGGCAGGAATACCTTCGTTAGACCCCGCTTTTGCGAAAGAAAAAAGCTCTATTTGGGCGGTACAGCAGTTGTACGAAGGTTTGGTGGTATTAGATGCCAATAACGATATTGCGCCGGCTCTTGCAATAGACTGGAAAATAGACAGTGGTGCTACCGTCTACACGTTTCGTTTAAGAGATGCGCGGTTTCATAATGGTAAAATAGTAACAGCGGAAGATGTTGTTTACAGTCTGACCCGATTAAAAGATCCCAGGGTTGCATCACCCGGAAGCTGGGTCGTTGAAGGTCTTTCAACTTATAAAGCGATTGATGCGTCGACCGTTGAGATCGTATTAGAGGAACCAAATGCCAGCTTTCTATCGTTGTTGGCCATGCCATTTTGTAGTGTAATTCCATCGGGGGAGACTGCTTTAAATACTGCACCTGTAGGTACTGGACCTTTTAAATTTCATGTATGGCATTACGGAGAAAAATTAGTGCTCCATAAGCATGAGATGTATTGGCGTGTTGACAGTGCAGGTGTCCAATTGCCTTATCTAGACGGAATTAGTATCTCTTTCTTGACGGATCAACAGAGCGCTTTTTTAGAATATTTGCGTGGAACTTTTGACTTTCTACCGAACCTCGATCCTAGCTTTAAAGACGATCTGCTAACCAGACAGGGAATGCTTCAAGAGCGGTATATGGCCGAGCACACTCTAGTTCGCAGTCCTTTTTTGAATACGGAATACCTAGTGTTTAATGCCGAACGACCGCTCTCGAGAGATTTGCGCTGGGCCATTAATGCAGCTATAGATAGAGCTGAGATGATAGCCTCTTTACGCAATGGGGTCGGGGTTCCCGCTACTGGAGGGATTATCCCGGTGGGCTTGCCAGGACATCAAACTGCAGGAGGTATAGGCTATGCTCCTGATAGTGCTAAAAGTATAATTAAAAGCTATGAGGTTTTACCAGAGCTGACTTTAACAACGGTTGCAAATTATCGTGATCTCTGCGAGTTTGTCCAGGGAGCTTTAGCCAAATTGGGCTGGGAAATTGCAGTGAATGTAGTGCCATCTGCAGCGCTTCGTAGTCAAAAGTCTGCAGGTTCGCTGGACTTTTTTAGAGCGAGTTGGATTGCAGATTATCCTGATGCTGCGAATTATTTAATGCTTTTTTCTTCTGAAATGAAGGCGCCAAATGGTCCTAATTATAGCCGCTACAGTTCTCCAATATTCGATTCTTTATATCGTTCAATTCAATATTTACCCGCGGGGAAAGAACGTACCGAATTAATATCAGCTGCTGATGCGTTTTTATCAGAGGAGGCTGTATCTGTGCCTTTGTATTATGATGAAGTTCTTCGTGTCTTTCCATCGCGAACTAGCGGCGTGCGCACAAATGCATTGAATGCTCTTATTCTCCTTGAGGCGCAGGTGGTTCAGGACTAAATCTAGTTACGAGTGGTCTATGGTCGCTTAGATTTATGTTTTCAATGTATTGACCCTTTGAGTGCAAGTCCGCGCTATGCATGGTCCAGTCAATTTTAAAAAACAATCCTCTTCTCGCAAGCGGTTCAAAAGAGCCCATAGTACCGTATCCGTCGAGAATGTATGGATCGCGCAGGTGTTGGAGCAATCGCCAATACAAATTACCTCCCGGTACTCCATTGAAATCCCCTGACAGTACCACTGGGTGCGGACTTTCCTTTACCCATTGAACGATATGATTCGCTTGCAGTCCTCGATTTCTATCGGTTGCAGTGAGTTTACTTAAGACAAATTGGCCCGTCTCTAAGAGTTCATCTCTTGAATGAACTGCGTCCATGTCTTGATCCTGCAAACCGGTAGAGCTGAGGTGAACGTTGAGAACACGGATTGTATCGAACGGCAGCGCTATATCCGCATACTGCGCACTCGTTCGAGCATACCCTTTGGTCGAGAGGCTGGTATACACAAGTGGGGAGTGCTTTATGATAGGGTGTTTAGAATAAATGGCGACTGAATAATTCTTATTTCGTGGTGCATAGGTTCGGTAGGGATAGTGTTTAGCTAATGGTTCGGCTACGCTTCGACGAATCTCTTGCATGCACAAGATATCTATGGATTGTTGCTGGGTCCAATTACCGATTTCTTGCGCCGCGCCACTGGTTTGATAAAAGGCGCGAACATTATAGGTTGCTATTTTAACTTCATCCTCGGTGATTTCCTCCGCTCGAGCATAAGGCCATTGTGCCATTAAGGGGAAGGCGATAATCGATAAGCCTAAGAGGTTGGTGCTGGATTTTCTTGGGTTGAATCGGATCCAAAAAAGAAGGGCAACCGCATGCGGTATAACGAGAAGTGGCAAGAGTAAAACGAGCACACTTATTCCAGGGATATACTGCGAAGGAATGAGACTCCCGATTGCCATCGCTAAAGTCACTCCGGTTAATACGAGATTCAACCATTGCAGCAAAATAAGCCGCTTTTTCATTTAGTCTTTGGAGATTTTGAAGAGAAAAGCCTTTTCCTCCTTTGACAGACTATCATATCCAGTGGCCTTAATTTTATCAAGGATTGCATTCATACGAGCCGTATCACCTGTTTCATCCGCTTTGGATGAAGTAGTTTTCGAGGCACTGTTTTTATAATTTCTTTCACCGAAACTGAACCCCTTTTTTCTTTTTCGTTGTCGGGGTTGAAAACCGCCTCGAACAAAGTCAATGACCTGGAACAAATACACATTCCACTCATTGCCCGCNCGCATGCTTCGAATAAAGAAAAAAGCAACAATTGCCCCTCCNAGATGGGCAATGTGTCCTCCTGCATTTTCGCTGGTTAAATTNAGNACNTCAAGAAGNACTANACCGGCTGCCAGCATCCAGTACTTTACTTCGAAAATNCCCCANAGTCGNACCGGCATATTTGGCATATAAAGGGCNCCAGCNACAAGAATGGCTATAACTCCNGCNCTTGCNCCTACCATNGATCCAGAGGTAAGTACCGGGCTNATNTTGTAAAGTANNATNTAAAGTATNCCGCCTCCGATTCCTCCATAGATATACAANGAGAGCATGCGTCGTTCTCCAAGGTATTCCNTAAGCATCTTCCCTGAAAAATAGAGGATGATCATGTTAAAGAGGATGTGACGAAAGCCAAAATGCGTGAACATGTATGTCAATAGGGTCCACGGTCGTAAAGCAAATTTCAACGGATTAGAAGGGAGCGCGAGTAAATCATCTGCAATATTCGGAATAAGACCGAAGTTGCCTGTGAACAAGCTAGCGAATGCGTTGGTCAGGCTGAAAGCTAGAAATACGGCGATGTTTAAGTAGAGCAACCTTGTGAGGTAATCGCCCTTAAAAGCATCGTGTTTCACTTTTGAAAAGAAGTCGCTCATGTTCTAGTGGTAAGCTTTAAAGATACATATCTCTACGCCATTTTCTGATGAGAATATAACCGAAGAGCATGCCGCCTAAATGCGCGAAATGTGCGATACCACTATTGCTTACACTGAATCCATTGTAAAGCTCTAAAAGCCCATAACCTATTACAAAATACTTTGCCTTGATTGGGAAAAGGAAGTTGAGGTAAATGACTTGATTTGGAAAGGTCATNCCGAAAGCTAGAAGGACTCCAAATACGGCACCCGATGCTCCGACCATAGGTGCATGGAGTAATCGGTTTAAACTGCCCCAAGTAGGATTTGTATAGTTGAAACCACGCTCGATTAGATCTTTGCCGTCGCGAGTAATGGTCTCAACGGCGCCGGCATCGAGTGCAGTAGTAAGCTGGAAGTATTCCATGGCGTTAACGCCTATCTGAAGGGCGCTGGCCCCTAATCCTGTAAGCAGGTAATAGGTNAGGAAACGTTTTGGTCCCCAGTGATTTTCCATCGCAGAACCAAGGAACCACAGCATCAACATATTTGAAAAAATATGGCCAAAATTCCCGTGCATGAACATGTGTGTGACTAATTGTACTGGAAGGAATTCTGAAGATGCAGGAAAGTATAGGCCCAGCCAATCGGTAATGTCTATTCCGAATGTAGTCCGAATAGAAGTCATGCCTAAGAAAAACAATCCATTGATAATGAGAAGGTTCTTTACTATTGTTGGCATTAAGTTGAAGCTTCGCTGTACGATCATAAAAGTGATTCTAAATCCTCAGGAGCCAATTCTCGAATGACTTTTTTTCCCGAAGGTGAGTATTGTGGGTTGCTGCTACTAAGCAACTGTTCTTTTAACGCTTGTAAAGCCTCCTTAGTTTTAGTGAATTCACTATTCGCTGCTTTTTTTGACAAGGTCTGTGCGAACGATTTAAGTAACGAGGATTCGATCGACTCGCTATCTAATGATNTTAATTGCTCAAGAAGCTCTTCCAATGCGGGTACCGCTTCTTCTGGAGCGAGAAGCATGGGCGCTCCCACTAANGTGAACTCGNCAGTNTTCTTTTCCGCTCGTAAATCAAAACCGGCAGTTGCAAACCAATCTTCGTATTCTTGAAGTAAGGCGTGATCAGAAAGTTCAACCTGAATTTTCTCAGGAAAAAGAAGTTGCTGNGAAGGCAGTGTCGCGTTGCGTAATTTATCTAAAAATTGGTCGTAAAAAACACGGTATCTCGCNGCAGAAATATCGATGATNAGCGCTTTTCTTCCCAACAGTGTAATCATGTNTTTCCCCCAAATTAACACATGATTTGTTTGCTCATTCATCGCGAGGCTCTCAGAGCTTTCGTTCCAGAAATCCTTAATTTCATCTTCTGAGGAGTATTCAAACGAGGGTGTAGTATTTAGNTATTTTTCTTGCTGAATTCGCTGGTATTTTTCGTCATCAGAGCGGAAGCGCGGAGGCTGNGACTGGGTCGTTTCGAAAGGATTAAAGTTGGGGTTGACTTTAATTTNAGGAGCCTTCGGTAATTGCCCGTCCGGTAACGGCGGCACAGAGAAACTCTGCTCAGCATCAAAATCTATAGTGGGTGCAACGTTGAATTGGCCAATGGCATGNCGTGCAGCACTTCTTAAGACGGCGTAAATAGCGTGTTCGTCTTCAAATTTAATTTCAGTTTTAGTCGGATGTATGTTTACATCAATTTCGGCAGGATCCACANTCAGGTATAAGAAATACCCGGGATGATGTTCTCCGGTAAGCACATCTTCAAAGGCTTCACGAAGNGCATTATGCAGATAAGGTGATTTGACGTATCGGCCATTGACAAAAAAGAACTGTTCTCCACGCTTCTTCTTAGCGAATTCAGGTTTTATTATAAAGCCTTCTAGCTGGACCACTTCAGTGGATTCTTGGATAGGGACAAGGCGTTCGTCGAACTTCCTTCCGAAAATTCCGGTGATNCGTTGCCGTAAAGGCACTGGTTTTAAATGGAAGAGTAAGTTGTCGTCACTTTTCATGATCCACTCAATATGGCTATGAACNAGCGCTACCCGATGAAATTCATCGATGCAATGACGCAATTCTATTCGCTCATTTTTGAGGAATTTACGCCGTGCGGGGATGTTGTAAAACAAATTTTTAACGACGACTTGTGTTCCCTTGTTCCATGGGTAAGGTGCGACGGATTGTACTGTGCTGTCCTCTAATTTCAGTTCCAGCCCAAGGCCTTCCTCGTTTTGATTAGTCCGTAATAGTACGTGCGCAACAGCACCAATAGAGGCCATTGCTTCACCTCTGAATCCTCGAGTAGTGAGTTGAAATAGATCGTCAGCCGATTTGATTTTTGAGGTTGCGTGCCTTAAAAAACAGTTTCTAGCATCCTCTTCATCCATTCCGGAGCCGTCATCAGTTACGCTGATGCTCGTTTTGCCCGAGCCGATCAGCACTAGGGTGATTTTTGAAGCACCCGCGTCAATGCTGTTTTCCAACAATTCTTTCACAACAGATGCAGGTCTTTGGACCACTTCACCTGCAGCGATTTGATTCGCAACGTGATCAGGAAGTATATTTATTAAAGGCACTAAGCGAGGAATTTAACGGCGACAATGACAAGGACTACAAGGAAGAGAAAGCTGAGGAGTAGACGTTTGCCGTAGCCTTCACTTGCGCCCGCACTCATTTTACGTCGCAAGTCCCAGTTTTCTCGTAAACGATCACGGTATTTGTCCTTATTCTGAAATGGAATTTCATCCACGCCTTCGTTGCGTTCCAAGATTCTCAATCGATCTTTACGCTCGTCGTGATATCTAGGTTGGTGTTGAAAACCGCGAGGTTGGCGTCGTTCAAATAGTCCCATATCTTTCTATATTCTCATCTCAAAGGTAAGAACCCCTTGGCACTTTATCGACCTATGGAAGTACGCTTTCTCAAAGCTCTAATTATAACCTTATTACTGGTAGTGTTACCAGGTAAAGGTCTTTATGCTCAATCGTTTAATGTGGATTCTGCACTAAGTGCAATGACACTTGAAGAGAAGATTGGCCAATTATTTATGGTCGCTGCTTATAGCAACAAAGGAGAGGAGCATCATGCGGATTTAGAGCAGTTGGTCAACGAATACCACATTGGAGGTGTTATTGTTATGCAAGGAGGGCCAGAGCGACAAAAGAAACTATTAAATCGATTACAAAGCGCCGCATCAACGCCGCTCTTAGTCGGGCAAGATGCCGAATGGGGACAGGCCATGCGCCTAGATAGTACCTATAAATTTCCAACATCATTGACAGTTGGTGCAGCTGGAGGTGGAATGGATGCCTATGATTTGGGTCATGCGCTGGCGCGTGAATGCAGCGCTGTAGGTGTGCATATGAGTTTTTCTCCAGTGCTTGATGTTAATACTAATCCAGGAAACCCTATCATAGGAGCACGGTCCTTTGGCTCAGACCCAAATCGCGTAAATGCTGTTGGAAATTTATAGGTACTATC
>NYXD01000119.1 GCA_002685435.1 Cryomorphaceae bacterium
AACCCGCGGCGCTGCGCGCCGCGGGTTTTTCACTTTAACGCTTTTTACGGTCATTTATTTATGCGAACCACCGCGCCATGGTGCGCTGAATGCGTTCAAATAAATAATACATAACCGGTACAATAACTAAGGTGAGGAATGTTGCAAAGGTCAAACCGAAGATGACAGTCCAGGACATTGGACCCCAGAAGACTACGTTATCACCACCAAAGAAGATATGCGGATTGTTTTCACTGAAAAGGGTGTAGAAATTTATATTCATACCCGTCGCTAATGGAATCAAACCTAAAATAGTTGTAATCGCTGTAAGCAGTACTGGACGTAAACGCGTACGCCCTGCTTCTACGATAGTATCAACAAGCTCAGGAACTGGCAACAAAGTTTTTTCATCCAAGCCTAATTCTACTCGCTTACGCGCACTCAGTTGCTTGATAAAGTCAATCAATACTATGGCATTATTCACCACAATTCCCGCAAGCGATATGATCCCGATCATGGTCATCATAATGACGAATTCCATGCGGAAAATGACCAAACCTAGCAATACTCCAATCAAGGAGAAAACTACCGTAACGAGGATAATGAAAGGTGTAGATGCCGAATTGAATTGGCTTACAAGGATTAAGAAAATCAAAAAGACTGCCATCAATAACGCTCCAGATAAGAAGCTCAATTCTTTAGCTTGTTCTTCCTGTTCACCGGTAAAGTCTACACTCATGCCTGAAGGCAAGGTGTAATTGGCCATAGCTGTTTTAATTGCATCCACCGTTTCCGTTGGGTTGGCCCCTTCGAGTACATTCGACTGAATAGAGATTACACGTTTCAAATTCTTGCGCTTCACAGAAGAGAACGTCGATGTTTTCTTCGCCTTAGCGACTGCTGAAATAGGCACTTGCTTGATTCGACCCGACGCTTGATCACGGAATGTGATTTTTTGATTCATCAAATCTTCCACATTATAGCGGTACGCATTACTCATACGAATATTGATGGGGTAGTCGTCNTCNCCGTCTTTGAATCGGCTTACTTCTTTACCGAACAATGCNGTACGCATGGCATCGCCAATNTGTGCTGAACTNAAGCCTAAAGCACGNGCTTTTACNCGGTCCACNTCGATAGGCATTTCNGGTTTACCCGTCTCNACATCGAGCTTCAACTCCTCTATNCCTGCGATGCGTTTCGCNTCGATAAACGCACGAATTTCATCNGCNNTTTCGACCAATTCGAAGTAATTATCACCACTGATCTCAATGTTNACNGGTGGGCCNGTTGGNGGNCCATTACTGTCNTTATCNACAGATACAANCACTCCAGGGTAATCACTTAANGTCTCACGAATCTTNTTCAANACATCCGCNGAATTCACNCGATTNCCCTCAAGATCTATACGGTCTGCNAANTTGTGGAACTGAACAGTAATTTTCGCTTTGTTNGGTGTCTGCGCCATNGAAGGNCCGGCNTTAGGNTCNGAAGTNCCTTCACCNACCTGAGCAATNACAGATTCAACCATGTNGTTCTGANNTTCACCGTTATCGTCCGTGTATGCATACGACTGTACAATGGCCATTACTTCTTTTTCCAATTCCAACGTCACTGCGTTCGTNTCTTCAATATCAGTACCAATAGGCATTTGAATGTATACCATAGCCTGGTTTGGCATATTTTCCGGGAAGAACAAAGTTTTCGGGGGGAATGCACCTAGTAATACCCCAGAAAAGATGAGGAGCACAACAGTACCGCTAAAGAAGAAGACCGGTTTCTTACCGCTCAAGGCATAAGCCAACGTCTTTTTAAAACCATTCTCTAAAGAAGGTAAGGCAGTGCCCTGGAACCATTTGGTTGCTGGAACCACGAAATAGGCATANATCAGTGCAAAGCCTCCACCGTAGATAAATAAATTACCGAAAGCCATTTTACCNGCTCCATAGGCGACACTAACACCAATAACAATGGCAAGCAGCGAACGAATAGTGAGTTTTCTCTTGTTTAATGGAGCCTCTTCTACTTTCATCAATGCTGCCGTCAATCCTGGGTTGATAACTAATGCAACAAAGAGTGAAGAAGATAATACTGTGATTAAGGTAAGTGGCAAATACTTCATGAATTCACCGAAGAGCCCTGGCCAGAAGGCCAGTGGTAAAAATGCTGCGAGCGTAGTTGCAGTGGAAGCAATGATCGGTAANGCCACCTCACCGGCGCCTAGTTTCGCCGCTGTAATGCGATCGTAACCTTCATCCATGAATCTGTAAATATTCTCTACGACCACGATTCCGTTGTCTACAAGCATTCCCAATGCCAATACCAATGCAAAAAGCACGATAGTATTTAGGGAAATACCCAAAGCATTCAAAATGACAAAACTCATCAGCATCGACATAGGAATGGCAATCCCAACGAACATCGCATTGCGGAGTCCCAAGAAGAACATNAATACCAATACCACTAATAGCATACCGAAAATGATGGAGTTCTCGAGGTCAGCCACCTGTGTTTTCGTTTGCTCAGAGGTATCGTTCGTTACCGAAATATTCAGGTTATCCGGGAAGTANCCGTCTTGCGCTTCAGCCAACAATCCTGCGATTTTTTCGCTGACGATGATCTGGTTTTCACCAGAACGCTTNAATACATCGAGCATAACTACTGAAGCACCGTANTGTCGCGCATACGATTGACGCTCTACTTCATCGAATTCAATCTCAGCAACGTCACCTAAACGGACCAATTGCATTTTTTCACTCTTAATAATCACGTTCCGNAACTCATCCAAATCACGAATCTCACCNACCACACGAACGTTTCGGCGGTAGCCATCTACAAGAAGATTCCCTCCTGAAATGGTCATGTTTTCATTTTGAATTGCACCGGCGATGTCGCGGAAGCTCAGCTGCATGCTTTCAAGCTTTTTACTGTCCACTAAAACGCGTACTTCTTTCGCNTCAATACCGCGGATGTCCACCTTCGAAATCTCGGTCAAATCTTCAATTTTTTCTTCGAGGTATTCGCCGTATTCCTTCAATTGGTCCAATGAAAATTCACCCGACATATTGATATTCATGATCGGCATCAATTCGGAGAAGTTCAACTCAAAGACGTTCGGATCTGCCGGTAAATCTGTAGGGAAGTCTGGCTGGCCCATAGCCGCATCGACTTTATCTTTTACTTTACGCAACGCCTCGTCCGGGGTCACATCAAAATTAAATTTGACCTGAACAGTAGAATAGCCTTCCACCGAAGTTGAATTAATCTTATCTACGCCGGAAATCCCATTGATTTCCTTTTCTAATGGACGTGTGATAAGTTTCTCTATATCCAACGGTGAGTTTCCAGGATACGGCGTTCCCACATAAATCTCTGGGGTTACAATCTCCGGAAAGGCCTCCGAAGGCATCGATGTATAACTTTTAATACCTGCGATAAAAATGATCGCGGTAAGCACATAGACAGTCATCGTGTTCTTCACCGAAAAGGTAGAGGGACCGAACTGTTTGATGAGACTTTTCTTTTCTTCCATGCTAGTATAGCCTGTTTGGATTATCCTACAATAACGTTCTGGCCGGTACGAACGCTTCGCGATCCCTTGTCCACAACTACGGTTCCTGATTCAAGTCCCGTTAAAATTTCCGTTTTCCCTTCAAAAGTCAAGCCCGTACTGACCCATGTTTTTACCACCTCGAAGTGGCTANCGCCAGCGACAGGCTTCAGTGTGTAAATAAAGTCATTNCCTTCAACGTCTTGCTGAACAAGGCTTGCAGGCACAGTTAACGCAGTTGCATTACTATAATCTTGAAGCGCTACGTGTACCATTTGGTTCGGCTTAGCACCTTCGCTGACAGGAAGGCTCACGTTGATAGAAAAGGTGCGGTTACCTTCCTGAATGAATTGGCCCACTTGAAGTACTTGTGCAGCTACCTCGTAGTCCATAGAAGTGAACGCAACATTCGCTGGCGTTCCAACGCGAACGCGATTGGCATACGACTCTGGAACATCCGCTTTGACGTATACGCCCGAGGTATTTACGAGACGCATTGATGGCATCTGTGGCCCTGCCAATTCGCCTTCTTTTGCGAAGATGTTATCGATCGCCCCAGCAAATGGTGCACGAATTTCACTAAGCGCAATCTGCTCCTGCAAGGTGGCGACCTTTTGCACTAATCCGTCGTAGTTGTTCTTTGTCTGTAAGTATTGAATCTCTGAACCGATTTGTTCGTTAATCCATAGTTTTTCTTGCTTCTCAAAGACTGTTTTCGCAAGTGTCAAACCGTTCTCCAATTCCTTTAAAGACGACTTCAAGAGATCTGTATCGAGAGTCATTAATAATTGACCCTTTGCAACACGCTGTCCGTTGCTGACGTAAATTTTCTCAACTTTTCCGCTCGCCGTTGGGTATAGGCTAATGCTCTTGTCAGCAGCCACAACACCAAAAACATCGAAATAATGAACAAACGTTGATGGGTTTACCTCGATTGACGTCACCCGGTCGTAACGCTCGACAGTATCTAACGCAATCAATTTTTCATCGACGGCAGCAATTTCTGCATCCACCGTCGCACGTGCCTCAACAAGGCTGTCTTTCTTTGCCATGAGCTCCTCCATGGTACCTGTAGATTGTTCTGGNGCACCACACGATGCGAGAACTACGCTTCCTAATATGAATCCTAATTTTTTCATGTTACGGTATTATTGCTTTTGCTGTTTTGTCATTAAATATTCTAGTTCGGACTTTTTGTCCAATGCGTTTTGTGCCGCCACAAACATGGCCTGAAGCGCCTCCTGATATTGCGATTCCGTTTGTGTTAACNCCATCGAAGAGGCTAAGCCTTCGTCGTATTCTTTACGTCGTTGATCGCGAATACGTTTCGCCAGTGCAACATTTTCCTTCTGTGCTAAAAAATTCGCAATGCCTTGATGAAATTCGTTCATCGAAGCACCATGTTGCATAATCAAACCTTCCTCTAATTGCTGTAATCCTATCCTTGCTTGATCGCGCTGAATCTTNGCCTCCTGAACCTGCGCGCGTCCATTTCCTGAGGAAAATAATGGGACGCTAATGCTTCCTGCGACCAAACTGCTTGGGATATCTACAGAGGCATCCCCGAAAATATTTGCCTCGCTACTCATATATTGAATGTTGTTCTGATAGCTCACTCCAATGGTAGGTAAAAACGCCAATTGCTTGTTCAATACTTGCAACTTNGCGCCCTCAACTTGATTTGCCATACCGAGGTAGTCTACAGATTTCGTGGGATCAAATCCTATGGTCGTCAGCGTACTTGCCGCAGCTGCGCTTACCACTAAATCTTCCATTTTATCCGCCAAAAGCACCGCTTGCTTTACTGGGTATCCCATCTGCAACTTCAGCAACATCTTCGCAACATTCGCTTGACCTTCGCTGTAACGCAGTGCGTTTTCAATATTGTTGTAGTTCAACATCATTTGATCCGCATCAGCCTTACTCACTAACCCAGCTTCATTCATTTTCTTCATTTCCGAAGCGAGATCGGCCAAATAGTCTTTATTCGCCTTCAAAACCGCAACACTTTCTTCACTAAGAAGGGCCAGGTGGTATGCCTTCGCTACCTCACGTTTCAACTCCGCCTTGCTCTGATCCATGCCAATCTCTGCACTTTCCTTCAACACTTTCGCTGCCATTAATGCAACGACGTAAGAGCCGTCAAAAATCAATTGGTTTACCACNAATCCTCCTTGTGCCTGGTAGTCTGTTCCAAAGACAAGCTCATCTAGTACACCATTTCCATCAAAATCAGTCACTAATGCACCCAACTCTAAGTTGTATATGTACTGTCCACTAGCCGATGCTTGTGGCAAACCAGCGGCTAAGTTTTGGAGATAAATTTGACGTGCGCGCTGAATTTCTAATTCCGCAATCTGCACACCATAGGCGTGATCAAGCGCGTACTCTTGCGCTGAGGCAAGAGTAAACTTCTCTTGCGCTTGGGCCATGAAAACGCTGAAAATCATGCTGAAGAGCACTACTGTTTTTCTCATTATTGTGTTGCTATTAATTGATTCAAATATTCTAGTCCATTAGCAGTTGCGATACCGCGAATGTGATAGCGCAAGCTGGTCTTGCGCAATTGGTCCAATTTGATATGCTCGTTTGAAATCACTCCTTCATGTACCGCCAAAACATGACCGTAGTACAAAAGTGAAATGTGATCAACTTGAAGATCTGTACGGTACAAGCCCTCGCTAATACCACGCTCTAAATTGCCTTTTGTTACCGTAAAAACGATATCCTCACGTTTCGCCTTCATGCCGTTGGCGATGGATGGGTAATAGTGTTCCAATTGATGCAGCAAACGATCCTTGTCGTCGCGCATATGCACCTCAGCAAAGCGCTCCATTGCAAAAAGCTGATCAATGGCATTACCTCCCACACTGGAAATGGCATCCTCAAGTTCCGCTTTCATAAAGGCAGCTGCTTGCTCGAAAGCTTTCTCTAATAAATCCTCTTTGTTTTTTACGTGTTTGTACAATGTCTTTTTCGACATTCCACAACTGCTTGCAATCTGATCCATGTTCACACTCTTTATACCGAACTGTAGAAACAATTCGATACTGGTGAACAATACGCGGGACAATTCAGATTCCATTCA
>NYXD01000030.1 GCA_002685435.1 Cryomorphaceae bacterium
ACGTATAAGAATGTAGGTCTTCCCCCTGGACCTATTTGTGTTCCCGAGAAGGCAGCACTATTAGCTGTGTTGAACGCTCCTGAGCATGATTATATTTTCATGTGTGCGGATCCCGATCAACCTGGTTATCATGCTTTCGCACGTAATTATGCAGGTCATTTGGTAAACCAACGCAAATGGACGAATTGGCTGAATAGCAGAAAGATATATAGATAACTGATATTTATTGCTTAAAGCTCTCCACGCTTTACTTAAAAAAAACACCCCCGCATTCCCGAGAGAAGTGCGAGGGTGAAAAAAAAGAGTTGGTTGTTGTATTACTCTACAATCAAACGTTGAACATCTGTTCCAATAGGAGTGACGGTCTCAACAAGATACATACCTGCTGCCCATGCGGACGTCTCTATTGTAAAGGTCTGTATTCCAGAAGTTCCATGAACCGTGCGTTGCTCGAGGATTTGTCCCTGCGTGTTCCGCACAGTGATTAATACATCTGCATCGCTTTGGAAGCTGATTGGAAGCTGAGCAACCCCCGACGTAGGGTTCGGGTGGATGTTACCAACACCAATGTTTTGTTCCAATTCTTCTTGACCAATCACATAAATTTTATCGTTATCACTGGTCTTGTAGAAACAGAAATCGTCAATCGCCCATCCGGCTTTATTAATAGTTTCATCAGAGCCAAAGCGGAATCTGAAGATCGCATTACGCGCCGTATCTACCGCTAGGTTAATGGTGGCTTGTTCCCACCCGTTACTAACACCAGTCCAACCTGGTTTAAAGATATCCAATGAAGTAACAAAACTGGTATTGAACCACGTCGCTCCGAAGAGGTTTGTACCTACCGTATGCCAGGAGATACCACCGTCAAAAGTAACATCTACAGTTCCTCCATCATGATAGATCTCAGTAGAGAAAGCATGCATGAATTCGTAGGTATATGTCTGACCTGAATCTAAGCGGAATACTGGCGTATACAGCGCTGAAGAATCACGTTTCTTGTAATTAGAGTCTAGATCAGTCATCCAGGCATTCGCACCACTATTTGCGGAAACTAAAGGAGCAATATTCGGCGTTCCTACTTCCCAAGCAGTTAGCCCGTCCTTTACAAATGCATTTAAGGTCAACCATGGTGAAATGGCAGGATCATCAAAATCATTACAGTAAGAACTATCTACAGACATAATGATTTTATCAAGAACAGTAATATCTGCACAGATCTGGTCATCACTTGGGTCATTATCGGGCTTACTATCTGGACGTGAAGTACGTATACATACGTTGTAAAGTCCACTTGCAGGGCTAACCCAATCTTGATCAAATTCGTACCATGATGTTTTTCTTGGTACCAATGGCGGATTGAAGACGACCTGCTCTGGGTTAGACCATGTGGTTCCTCCGTCCGTACTAAATTCGACCAAACAGCTGTCAAGGACTTTCGCACCTGTATTTTTAATCAGGGTCTTCAGGTGGTTATTCTGATCAGGCACAGGTAAGTATTCCACAGTAGTTACATCGATAGGCGCGGCACTGTTTTGTGGCGGAATGTAAACTTCAACTTTATCTAAATTCCAACCGTCACTATTTCCCGTTCCCGATTTCATTCGTGCACGAAGAATTAACGGTGCAGCAGAAAAATTCCAGGTAGATAATGGCCAAGATGAAGACATCTGACCTTGCGCACCCACCCATGCATCACCTACCGAAGAGGTACCTGTGTTGTACCAGTTGGTACTTACTACGTTCTGTGGATCCCAGAATCCAAGTGTATTCCAAGTTCCACCTCCCTGGAATTCTATTAGTGCAACATCACCAGCTCCTAAATCAACGTCGTGAACCAGACGTAATTCTGCACCAGCAATAGTGTCAAAGCCTATAAATCTTGGGAAGTATAAGAATTCTTCAAGACCGCCAGGTACGTTTTGGTTCGGACGTGTAGCCATACCGTTGTTGTTACCTAAGGCGTTGATTTGATCAACTTTCCATAAGTCTAGTGCTCCTGAAACGAAGAATCCTGAAGAATCACCATCGTTACAGTTTTCAAAGTCTTCTACAAATCCAGACTGAATGTATACTTCAGGCCAACCCGCACTCTTGACATAAGACGAATCGTTCCATGAATGGTTGTCATTCGATTTAGTAGTGTAGGCGTATACCTCGAAAGTTCCTTTTGGCCAAGCAACAGTGTTTGTGTTATCCGTAACCAGCACATTACCTCCGGCTGGAATAGAACCGCTGTGGGTGAAGGTATATGTAGTACTAACTCCTGCATTTGTAC
This sequence comes from Cryomorphaceae bacterium, assembly GCA_002685435.1. The sequence continues at coordinate 2,279 of NYXD01000030.1, forward strand.
CACAAGTAGGGGTGACGGTATACGTTACCGGTACATTACTCTGAGCGTTCTTACCAAAGTTTCTGACTTTGAATTTCGCTTTCTGAGTGGCTGGGCCACCCACCATATTAATACGTGCGACGGGGTTTTCTATTGCATCAACACCAACATCGACATTGGCCTTGTCTACAATAACAATATCATCGAACGCAATATCTGCAGCGACTCCAAATCCGGATTTCTGCGCTATAAAACGAAGTTTCACAAGATTACCCGCTTGTGCACTTAGATCAACCTCGTAGAATGACCAATTGTCTTTTTCATCAGTCAGTGTAGTCGTATATGGTGTCATCGGATTTGTCCAGAAGTTATCTCCTGACTTGATCCATTGTACACGAATAGCTCCGATATCAGCTCCGTACATGTGGTGACGGAACTGAAGAACGGGCTTAGTCATGTTGCTCAAATCCAAACATTTCGAAACAAGTGTTGCGGAGGCTGGTGAAAGACCATAGTTGCCTTCTGTAACTAAATAGTTTCCTTGGGCACTTTTATCGGTGATTGGACCTGAACCTATAGTTGGGGTCCATTCGTCACCTACCATAAATGCAAATTCNCCNCTATTNCCNGCTGGAANAGNTGTGAANACATCTNNAGGGAANCTACCGGCATTTNCTGCTGTNTTGTTTCCTGCAGTTGTTCCTGCACCATCAANGTCTAATACGTANGGGAANGTCGANTANGGCTCTTCATGNACNATTCTGATNGGNCCNATAGTNTCGTTTGTGGCAACNGTATCGCCTGGTTGTTCTGTATACACCCAGATGTCATAGATNCCGTAACCACTTAGGTTGGGTCCTGTGGCNAATGTGTAGAAAGTTGAATCACCCGTTTCTAAAGTCTTTTGAGTAATGTATTCTGTGTTAGTTTGATTCGTTGTAGTTCCAGCCGTATTGGTGTAGTCAAATTCCCAAGTAACAGGAACACTGTCAAGGCTGGTACATCCGTTATTTTGAATCCANAAATCAATGGTTTCGTTNTTNGANTANGAACAATAGCCATTTTCAGGNTTNAAGACATCACGNAGCGCNACTTCATANGTNGGTGGTTCATANATGCGTATGTTATCAATTGCGACATCACCTTTCAGTGAATTCCCTCTNTTNACAGAGAAACGAATGCGCGCATAGTCTCCTGTNATGTCGTTCAATGCAACAGAATAAGTTTTGAAGGGNTCAGTTGACTTCGTTTGTTGTTGACCGTCAATACGNGCNANNCCNGTNTANGNTGANGTNTTNAANCCNGTATCNGCAGTAATTGCNAGGAAGTCNACGTGNGCNCCATACATGTGGTAGTCGAATTCNAGGATTGCACAGTTGTANCTTCTNAAATCNAAACANGGNGTGATAAAGTGNGCCTTATCGTTCGATGAACCTTGTTCAGCTTCTGTGTAAATATATTTTCCGCCGCCATTTGGAGAAGCATCACCATCGGGTCCTGTTAAGTTCGTTGCCGTACCTCCAGTTCGTATTGACCAAGCAAATCCTATGGTATTTTCGTTGGGTATGACTTTATAGTTTTGGCCGTAAGGTGGATTTTGATCTGGGAAGTTACCGCGGTGGCTAACTCCTGTAGCGCCTGTACCGGATCCAGCAACCCAGTACACGTTGTTTTCAAAGTCCTGATCTACAGGTAAGGTAGTAGAGTATGGGAAAGAAGTTTGTGTAGTTGTCCCACAAATAGGAGGTAGACCAGCGTCTCTCCAGAATTTGTAAGCGAAAATTGATGCAGATTCTAATGGGTCTCTTACCACGTTAGGGCAGGCACAGTCAAAAATACGTACGTACCATTCGATGGTATCGTGAATATCTATGTTTCCAAAAGTGTAGGTGTATTGAGATGAATCCGGACAATTGCTAGAGAAGGATGAGCTCATTAAAGAATCACTCCATGTTCCCCAAGAACTCGCTGAATAATCGTAGCGACGCATATATATTCTCATACTGTCCACACCAACATTGTCTTTCCCTTTTACCCGGACTACCTGTGTGGGCATGTAGCGAGCGCCAATGGGTTTGGCGGGAACACTCACATTAACCCAATCCATAGTCGGCGGCTCTAATTCACAGGGTGCCCCTTCAACCATAATGTTGTCCACAAACCAGCCNTCAAGTGCTGCAGGTGAGGGTGTACCCGTTTTGTTTGACATGATGAAGCGTAACTTACAGTTGGCATAGCCGTATTGCGAGTTTGTATTGTCGTAAGTTCCTAAATAGCTACTCAAGTCAAATGTTTCACGCGCCCACCAGTCAGATGCTGTCGCTGGCGTAGGTCCTGTTCCAGTGTTGGAATTACCAATAGTAGGTCCGTACCAATAGGGGGTAAGTAGTTGTGACGGGTAAGATAATTCGTTAAACCAACCCTGAGAACTGAACTGCGGGCTACCGCCTTGGTAGTGTACGCTNGTTAAATTCACCCAAGTCGCGCCGTTGTCACGTGACATTTGGATGAACGCTTTCTGTATGTAGCGTATTTTACAAATTTGGTCAAACGTGAATCGGACATTAGTGTATGTCACCGTAGTGAACGCATCCGTTTCGAAAACGATCGAGTCATTCGCGTAAATCTGCGTATGAAAGGATGCATTGCCTGTGGTCTTGATGTACGATGTATCGTTCCAAGAGCGCGTGGCATTGGTGGAATCCGTGTTGTAGTTGGCGGCAACTGAGTCGGCGCCTAGGGTTCCATCGAAATTTTCCGTGTAAACGGTGTCAATTGGCGGTGCAAATTGTCCAAAAACCGCTGGAGAAGCGAGGGCAATAAGGAGTACAGCTAGTAAGCTTTTCTTCATTTTAACGCGTTTGTGTTAACGTATTTTCAGGGTAGTTACAAATATATAAAAATGGGAATGCGCCCGACCTGAAAGTCAATAAAAGTGGCACTTTAATGTGCCAGTGTTAAGATGTGTTGATTGAGGCTATTTTACGTTAAAGTAAAAAACGCGCTCCTGCTCGAGAAAAAGTTCCAGTAAATCTTCACGTTCTACGCGTCCGACTCCAGCTGGCGTACCCGTGAAAATGAGATCGCCCGTCTTTAATGTGAAGTATTTTGAAACATGGCTAATAATTTCATCTACCGAGAATAACATGTTTGCTGTAGAGCCGGATTGAACTGTATTTCCATTAATATCTAGACGAAAATTAATGTCTTGAATGTCTTTACCGATTGTTGCTAGTGGAAAGAATTTTGAAACCGCTGCAGATCCGTCAAAAGCCTTTGCTTTTTCCCACGGTAGTCCTTTTTCTTTACACTGCGCTTGCACATCTCTCGCAGTGAAATCAATACCTAAGGCAATTTCGCTGTAGTACTTATGGGCAAAACGAGATTCGATGTGCTTACCCAATCTATTGATTTTGATAACCACCTCAATTTCGTGGTGGACGTCGTTACTGTGTTCTGGAATGAAGAATGGATGTTTCTTGAGAAGGATTGCCGTATCTGGCTTGAGGAACACTACTGGCTCCTCCGGAATAGGATTGTTGAGCTCTTCAGCGTGTTTAGCATAATTCCTCCCGATACAAATAATTTTCATCGCCGACGTTTTACTATTTATTGAAATTTTTGAGTCGGATAGCGGTCAAAACCTTTTTAGTGTAAAGNGGGAAATCAGCGTTCTGAATCCAACTAAAATATCCTGGGTTTTCTTGCAACACNGATTTTACAGTCATGCCACGGTATTTTCCAAAAGTAAAAATTTCTTCATCCTCATCGTTAAAAGCGATAAAGCCGGCGAAATCNGCAACACGCTGTCGGTTAGAGAAGTCTGAAAGAAAGTTCATGTCATTTTCTAATTCTTCATAGCGCTCGATTTGTGCTTTCAAGACTTCATACGTTGCGAGAACATCTGCCTCAGCGGTATGTGCTCCGTCTAAATTTTTACCGCAATAGAATTTATAGGCAGCACTCAAAGTACGCTGTTCCATACGGTGAAAAATATTCTGTACGTCAACAGCTTTACGCTTACCCATTTCAAAATCGATGTCCGCTCTAAGGAATTCTTCGGCCAGCAATGGGATATCGAATTTATTACTGTTGTAACCAGCCAGATCACTATCACTTATAAGTTGATGTACAGTGGCTGCCAATTCTTTAAACGTCGGCTCGTTGGCTACATCCTGGTCGTAGATCCCATGAACGGCGGAAGAACCCGCTGGAATGGGTACCGTAGGATTCACGCGCCACGTATGCGTTTCTTCTGTACCGTCAGTATNGATTTTATGGACACAGATTTCTACTATGCGGTCACTGGTTACATTGACGCCTGTAGTTTCTAAGTCGAAAAAACAGATTGGACGGGTAAGATTTAATTTCATTGGAGTACGATTCAATTCAAAAAAAAGCCACCCCTAAGGGCGGCTTCATAAAGTTATAAATTTTGGAATTAAATCTCCCGATCTAAATCCCATGATTCTAAATATTCGGCTACTCGTTTTACAAACATGCCTCCCAAAGCTCCATCGACCACACGGTGGTCGTAGCTGTGACTAAGGAACATTTTGTGGCGAACTGCAATCATATCACCTTCGGGGGTTTCTATTACTGCCGGTTTTTTAACTATCGCACCTGCGGCCATAATGGCTACTTGTGGTTGATTTATGATAGGTGTACCCATGACATTTCCAAAGGTTCCTACGTTGGTTAAGGTGTAGGTTCCTCCGCTGATTTCATCAGGCTTGAGTTGGTTGTTTCGCGCACGGTTAGCTAGATCGTTCACTGCTTTTGTGATGCCCAACAAGCTTAGTTGATCTGCGTTTTTAACGACAGGAACAATAAGGTTACCCGAAGGTAGAGCGGCTGCCATACCCACATTGATATTCCCGTGTTTTATGATGTTTGTACCGTCAATACTCACGTTAATCATTGGGAAATCCTGGATGGCCTTAACGATGGCTTCCATTATGATCGGAGTAAACGTTATTTTTTCTCCATGCTTTTTCTGGAATTCACCTTTTACCCGGTTACGCCATAGCACAACTTTTGTCATATCTGCTTCAACGAAGCTTGTGACGTGCGGAGAGGTTTGAACTGAATTCACCATGTGATCAGCAATGAGCTTTCTCATGCGGTCCATCTCAATAATTTCATCTCCGGATCCAACATTGATCGCAGGAGCTGAAGTTTTGGGCGTCGGGGTGGAAGCCGGAGCTGCAGGCACTGCGGCGGCGGCAGTTGGTGCTGCACTAGCTGCAGGCGCTTTATCGGCTTTCGCTTGACGTCCGCCTTCGAGATAGGCGATAATGTCTTTTTTAGTCACTCGACCCTCTTTGCCACTTCCTGGTATTTGATCCAATTCCGATTGACCAATTCCCTCTTCTTTCGCCATAGAACGTACGAGCGGTGAATAGAATCTACCGTTTGAATTCTTGGAAATCGGTGCACTAGGCGAGGGCGCGCTTACTGTTGCAGCCGCCGCGGCTACTTGAACTTCAATTTCAGCTGCAGCTGCTGCTGGTTCAGGAATACTTTCAGGCGTAGAAGTAGCAATAGTTGAGCCACTATCTTCGCCTTCAATTTCTATAATTGCGATGGGGCTACCTACTTCGGCAACTCCGTTTACATCTACTAAAATTTTGACTAACGTTCCGCTAACAGGAGAAGGTACTTCACTGTCTACTTTATCGGTAGCAACTTCAACTACGCTTTCTTCAGCGTCTATGAGTTCACCAACGTTTTTCAACCAGTTCGTTACGGTAGCTTCTGCAACGGATTCGCCCATTTTGGGCAAGATTAATTCA
>NYXD01000031.1 GCA_002685435.1 Cryomorphaceae bacterium
ACGGTATGCCACCGACCTCCGGTTTAGGTATCGGTATCGACCGCCTTACCATGATGTTGACGAACCAGGAAAGCATTCAGGAGGTCTTGTTTTTCCCGCAAATGCGTCCAGAAAAGTTTGATACAGTCGCAAGTCCTAAAGATTTCGAAAACATTGGTGTCCCTCAAGAGTGGTCTGTGCACATTGCGCAAGCCGGTTACCATACGGTAGAAAGCTTGCGTGCGAACAAACCTGCGGCATTGCATCAAAAACTCAACGGGTTCCGCAAAAAGAATAAATTAGAAGTTGCCGCACTCGCTCTTGATGTAGTCGAAAGCTGGTTCAAATAATACCTAACCGCCATGAAAAAATTCCTTTTTGCCCTTCGTTCCATTGGCCTAACACTCGTCGGTTTAATTATCGCAATACTCGTAACCACCGGTTTACACGGTTTCTTTGGACTGTTTTTAGACCCTTTGCCGATGGTCGATTTACAAGCGGCAGATTGGAGTGGGCGTTCAAATATCATATCTGCCTACATGACCGCGAATCCCTTTGCGATCTACAGTATGCTTATCGCACATGGCATGGGAGCTGCGCTGGCGGTGTTTTTTTATACCAAAACCATTATAGTGCCCTCGTGGTCTACACAAACGCGTAGAAAACCGTTTATAGGTTCCATCGTCTTACTGGCACTCTGGCTTTGGGGCGATGTACAAAACGACATGTTTGATGTGCCCGTGGGAGTACTTTGGACCACTATAGACGTATTTACGACAACAGCGTTGTCGGCGTTGGCCTTTGCCTTTGCTGGGGGCTTGCGTAAACATGCGGGCACCGAAAGTGTTACTAACGAAGATGGCGTGTACCGCGGATAATATCGGTCGACCGTAAGTTTTGAAAACGTATCCTGAAGATTTATTTGAAAGTATAGAGTTTGATTTGGTCAAGCAGGCCGTCGCAAAACGCGCCGTAACAGAGCGTGCCCGTGAGCGAATTCAAAGCCTTAAGCCAAGCAGTGATTTTGTCATAACTACGGGAGATCTACAAGAAGTTCATGAAATCTTAGGGCTGTATCAAAGTGATTTCGCAGTACCTGCACTAGCCGCAGAAGATATTAAGCCGTTTCTATTGCGCTTAAAAATCCAAGGCGCTACGCTCGAAGGTGAAGACTTTCTTGTGATTAAAAGCATGATTGAGAGCTTTAATCGGGTACACTACTTCTTTAAGGAACACGCCATGCGTACGCCGTCCATTCAGGATAAGTTCGCTCACCTCACACCCAACAAAGAGGTGCCTAACGAGATTGATCGTGTACTCGACCGCAGAGGAGTTGTAAAAACTTCAGCCTCGGCGGAATTGGGTAAAATTCGTGCCACACTCACCAAAAAACGTGCTGCTGCAGACCGCATCTTTTACCGCGCCGTTAAAAAATACCAAGGCGCTGGTGTTCTCGCTGATACACAAGAAAGTGTTCACGATAACAAACGTGTTTTAGCCATAGAAGGTGCTTTTAAAGGACGGGTAAATGGGGTGTTTCACGGCTCTTCCGCGAAGGCAAGTATCTTTTTTGTCGAGCCATCAGAAACCCTCGAAATCAATAACGAAATAACCCTTTTAGAGGAAGAAGAAAAGAGAGAGGTAACACGTATTCTTCGTTTACTTACTGCATATGTCGCGGGGTACCGTGAAGTACTTCGAGACTTCTCCACGGCGCTCTATCAGATTGACTTTGTGAACGCGAAGGCGCTGTATGCATTAGATGAGGAAGCGTGCTTGCCTCAATTGGTAGACAAGCCTCATATTGAGTTAATTAAGGCCATTAATCCCGTTCTTCGAGACTTTCATAAAGCAAAGAAGAAGCCGGTTGTTCCTTTAGATATCCGACTGGATACAAAAACTCGCATCCTCGTAATTTCAGGTCCTAATGCTGGTGGGAAATCCATCACGCTTAAAACAGTGGGACTTCTTCAGTTAATGCTTCAAAGCGGCTTGCTGGTGACCGTTCATCCGGACACAACCATGGGCTGGTTCAATGGCATAATGGCCGATATTGGTGATGCTCAAAGTATAGAAAATGAACTATCTACGTACAGCTCAAAGCTGAACAAGATGAAGTATTTTCTCGATGCCGCTTATGGAAAAACATTGGTGCTCATTGATGAGTTTGGCTCAGGTTCAGACCCGGACCTGGGTTCGTCCATGGCACAAGTGTTCCTGCGTGCATTGAATGAAAGTAAAACCTACGGGGTGATGACTACCCACTACAATAGTATCAAAGCATTGGCCAGCGAACTGCCGCTTGTAGAAAACGGATCCATGCAGTTCAACTCCACGGACCTAACGCCAGAATTCAAGCTAAATCAGGGTGTGCCGGGCTCTTCATATACATACGAGGTCGCACAACAGGTTGGCGTAGACAAACGACTGATTGACGAGGCACGTTTGGTGCTCAACGAAAGTACCGTCGCGATGGATCGGTTGCTCGTGGGGATTCAAAAGGAGAAAAACCAATTGGCCCATCAACGAGCGCAGCTCACTTCGCGCCTTGAGGAATTAGAACAGCTCAAAGAAAAACAAGGCCGAAAGATTGATCAATTAGAAGATAAGGTGCGCCGGCAAAGTGCGATGAATGAGCAACAAAACGCCATGATTACTTGGGGTAAAAAATTCCAAGGACTTGTAAATGAATATGCTGAACAACGCGGCAAAAAAGGGAAAGACGAGGTAGTAGGGCGCTTTAAGGTATATGCTGGAGAACGCGCTAATCAGACTCAGGACGAGCGTACTATCAAAAAAACTCGCTACGAAAAACAGCAAGAAAAAAAGATTAAAAAACTGACTTCTGCCCCTGTCAAAATTGGCGATCGTGTAAAACTCATAGGTTCGCGTCAACCGGGCGAGATCATCGAAATCAAAAAGAATCAATTCCTTTTAGCCATCGGTGCGTTAACTACCTGGGCAACGCGGGACAAATTTATACCCGCTGAAAGCCTGCATGGAGATCAAGGCACGCTTAAGGGAAAGGCCCGTGGCGGTGTTAAAGAACCTGAGATTGAAAAAGCCGTCGAATCCACTGCGCCAAAATCGAAACAACAGGTTGTAGCAGAGAAGAAAAAAGCGAAGAAATCGATAAAAAAGAGCCAAAAAACAGCGAAAACGACTCAAATAGAGCCAAAAAGCGCCAAAAACAAGGCAAAATCAAAAAATACCAAAGTGCGAAAAAGTGTGCCTAAAAGCCCTGAAAAATCGCCAAAAGAAAAACTCAATGAAGTAGCGGGTTCAAAACCCCTGAAGACCGCTCCTCCTAAAAAAATGACCGGGAAAAAGAAACCCCATGACTTAACTCCTCAGCGACGCGCACAATTGGAGCAGCCGTTGAAAAAGGTGGCATCATCTGCCGCAAAAGAAGAACAAGCACCTCGCGAATCTACGGATGCCGATCTTGAAAAGCTAAAGGCTTTTTTTGGGAAAAACTAAGCTATACGTCGTTGGATTCAAGTTTCTTACGCAAGCGCGCTACTTCATTTTCACGGGCGGTGGCCTCCTCTTCAGCGCTGATCAAATCTGCTTTTACCGTTTGAAGATCGGCCTGAGCCTCCACCAGCGATTGCTTCGTGCCCTGAAGCTCTTGAGTAACCTCAGCATTTCTATCGCTCAATTCGCCTACCTCGCCTTTTAAACTGCGAAGATTGATAAAATTATATGCCACGAACACCAGGAACGCTAACGAAATGATATAATTAGTCAATCGATAGGCGCTGCCTTCTGTCATGAAAATAAAATACGCAGAAGCGGCAATGGCCAACACGCCAATAACGATGGCGGCAGTTTCTAACTGTTTTGAGCGGTTTGCAGTAGACATGGTGGTGAGTTTCGTTGTGGTTACAAAGTTAGTCTTCTGAGACACATGGCTCAAAATCAATTTGTTTCCTTTCTAAATCTACATTTTTTACGGTGATTTTCATAGGATCTCCCAATTGAAATATTCGACCCGTTCGTTCACCCTCAATGCAGAAGTTCTTACTATCAAAAGTGTAGTAGTCGTCGCGGAAGGCGCTTATCCGAATCATTCCCTCGCAATAGTTGTCCGTCAACTCGACATAAACACCCCATTCCGTCACGCCGGAAATCACACCCATGAAGCTCTCTCCGACATGTTTTTCTAAGAATACCGCTTGCATGTATTTAATGCTAGCGCGTTCAGCGTCCGAAGCCGCCTTTTCGCGTTCCGAACTATGCTCACAGAGCGCTTCATACTTCGCATAATCTGGGCTCTTTCCCCCTTCGAGATAGTGCTGCAACAAGCGGTGCACCATAACATCTGGATAGCGACGAATGGGTGAGGTAAAGTGTGAATAGTACTCAAAGGCCAATCCGTAATGCCCAATATTCTGAGTCGTATACTTCGCCTTGCTCATCGTTCGGATGGTCAGGGTCTCAATCATGTTTGCTGCCGGGGTGTTCTTCACNTCCGTNANCATTTTATTCAANCTTCGCGTAATGGCCGATTTNTTCGTCATTCTAACCTCATGGCCAAACTGCTTCACAAAAACGCTCAAATCCTGCAGTTTCTGNGGGTCCGGATCATCGTGAATACGATAAACNAAGGTTTGTCCAGANGGCTGACCGCTTTTGGCTTGACCGATNAATGTCGCAACCGANCGGTTCGCAAGCAACATAAATTCTTCTATCAAATGATTGGCGTCCTTNCCGACCTTAAAGTAAACGCCGGTTGGNGCNTTNTNTTCGTCCAGTTTGAATTTCACCTCTTTCTTGTCAAAACTCAATGCGCCTTTAGCCATACGTGCCTCGCGCATGATTTTCGCCATTTTGTCTAGAGTTCGAATCTCCTCATAGAAATCTGCGTTATTTCCTTCCGGATGGGCGTCTTCGATAATCTGTTGCGCCTCTTCGTATGCAAACCTGCGATCACTGTGGATGGCTGTGCGGCCAAACCACTGGTTGTGAATCTTCGCGTCTTCGTCCATTTCAAACACGGCCGAAAAGGTATATTTATCCTCGTTTGGCCGCAGTGAACACGCACCGTTTGAGAGCACTTCCGGAAGCATCGGAACCACCCGATCCACCAGATACACACTAGTAGCGCGCGTAACCGCCTCGTCTTCTAAAATGGAGTCTGGCTTGACATAATGACTCACATCCGCGATATGCACTCCTACTTCCCAATGCCCGTTTTCCAATCGCTGTAAAGACAATGCATCGTCAAAATCCTTCGCGTCCGCCGGATCAATGGTGAACGTCGGCACTTTGCGGAAGTCACGGCGGTTTTTCGCGATCTCATCTTCTTTAATCGCGGTGTCTAATTCATCAGCTGCACGTTCTACTTCTTCTGGGAATTGGTTTGGTAATCCAAATTCAGCTAAAACGGCGTGGATCTCCGTATTGTGTTCCCCAGCATTTCCTAGCACTTCAATAATCTCACCAAAGGGCGAACTCGCTTTCTCTGGCCAATCTGTAATGCGAGCAATGGCTTTTTGACCGTGCTCCGCGCCACCAAGCTTATCCTTAGGGATGTAGATGTCGATCAACATCTTTCTGCTGGAAGGCACTAAAAATCCGTAACTCTTACCAATCTCAATAGTACCCACAAAATCGGTCTGCTTGCGCTCCACGATTTCTACAATCTCACCTTCGAGCTTTTTGCCTCCGCGGCGTGCGAATAAGCTTACTTTTACGCGGTCCCCGTGCAACGCATGCATGAGGTTCGGTGATCGTACCATAATGTCCGATTCCGTGTCCGGACTCACCACATACGCATTGCCGTTTGAGGCCATATCAACAACCCCCTCTGTGAAGACGGCAGTGTATTTCAGTTTGTATTTGAACCTGTCCACCATGATAATGGTGCCCTTGCGCTCTAGGTCAGACAGCGCCATTTCTATTTTGGCCTTTACCATCTGCGGCTTGTAGCCTAGTTGGCCTGCCAATTGTTTGTAGTTGAATTTTCGAGCAGGGTATTTACGAAAAACACCCTCGAGTTGTTGCGCGTAGGCTTTAATATCTACGCTTTGCGAACGTTTGTTGGCCCGCTTATTGTGCTTTCTTGCCATATGTTTAGTAAAGATATGCTTTCTGTTTTCAACCTATTTGAACCTGCGTACCTTTAAAACGATACTTGTACACTATGAAAATCTTAACCATTGCCCTTGTTTTAGGCCATTCTTTATCTGTTTTTGGAAGCCCTTCCTTCAGCTTAAACGCTATTGAAAACGACTCTTTACCGCCCATTAAGGCGGTTGAGCGTTTAGACACCAATATCGCAGCACCAGCCGTAGAAGCCTGGGGGATTAAACAGCAGGTAGCGCTCTCGTCTGTTCGGGTTTCAGGTATCATTAACCAGTTGGAAAACGGCGAATTGAGCCAAGAAGAAGCACAAGAGACGATAGACTCATTGATCTCCAGTATCTATTTAGCTTCTACGTCCTTCTTTGAAAATTACAAAGCGACAACAACTGAAAGTGTTGTTGACTCTTTCAGTCGAGACGACGAGTTGTATGACCTCAGCGACTTTGACTCCCAGCTTGAAGGAGAGAAAAAAACCTTCGTATTCGAGTGGCACATTGGATCTAATAGACTCCTGAAAAATAATTTTAGTGATGCCTCAGCAATGGAGCATGTAAACGACTGGCTTTCCGTAGAGAATAGACTTCTTTTTAGCCAGAAACGTAGGTTAGGCGGACACGCATCGCTGTTCCAGCTGCAAACAGGCCTAGGGTTCTCTAGCACCGTTTTCAGTTTCAATAATGAACGTACTATCTCCAAAGACATTCTGGGAGGAACGGGTACCGGCTTGTTCCCTATTTTTAATATGAATACTGTTCGAGCAAGCATTTGGCGTTACACACACCTTAATGCTCCCATCATGCTGCATCTCGACCTCAGCCCAAAGGGTACATTTAACGACGGGCTAAACCTTGGCGTTGGCCTAGAAGGGCGAATGCGTCTTGCAAGTTCTGCCGCCTACAGGGGGCGTGATCTAGACGGAGACCGGTTTATACGCACTACACAAAGTGGGTTTAACACCCGTATCTTAAATTATGCTGTTCTAGCCCAAGCTGGTTATAAAAAGGTGAAGCTCACTGGTCGGTTTGAGCGCATTCCATTATTTAGAGAAGGTGCTTTCGAAGAAGATGTTTTCCTAGGGTCGTTAACCTTAGGGTTTTCTTTCAACTAATTGTTCTAGACCCTTTCAAGCAAGCTTGAGAAGCGGACAAGAAAAAAGCCCCGCACTTTCGTGCGAGGCTTTCTCTGAGTTATCCGACTAGGACTCGAACCTAGAATGACGGTACCAAAAACCGTAGTGTTGCCATTACACCATCGGACAAT
>NYXD01000032.1 GCA_002685435.1 Cryomorphaceae bacterium
CTCATGAAATAATACCGCCCCGCGGTAGATCGCATAAAAAAGCCCGGCGCATTGAAATGCGCCGGGCTTTTAGTTGAACGCTCTTAACGGCGCTACGCTTTATGCATTGTTCTGCATCTTAATCAAATTCAATGCAGAACCTGCCTTAAACCAATCAATCTGCTGTGCATTATAAGTGTGATTTAACTTGATGTTATCTGTAGAGCCGTCAGCGTGGACCACTTCAAGATTCAACTGCTTACCTGGGGCAAAATCAGCGAGATCAGTAAAGTTGAACGTATCGTCGGCTAGAATAAGATCATAATCTGCTTCGTTATCGAAAGTCAGACCCAACATACCTTGCTTCTTCAAGTTTGTTTCGTGGATACGAGCGAACGACTTCACAATCACTGCACGCACGCCTAAATGACGTGGCTCCATTGCCGCATGCTCACGAGAAGAACCTTCTCCATAATTGTGATCACCCACAACAATAGTTGGAACATCCGCTGCTTTGTATGCGCGAGCTACGTTAGGAACCTCATCGACGGAACCATCGAGTTGATTCGTAACCGCATTCGTAGCTTCTGTGTAAGCATTCACTGCACCGATCAAACAGTTGTTCGATATATTATCTAAGTGTCCACGGTAGCGAAGCCATGGACCCGCCATAGAAATATGATCCGTAGTACACTTACCTAGTGCTTTGATGAGCAGTTTTGCTCCATCAATGTTCTTACCGTCCCATGGCGTAAATGGCGCGAGCAACTGCAGACGCTGAGAATCTGAAGCAACCACAACATTAATACCTGAACCGTCTTCTGCCGGTGCTTGATATCCGTTGTCTTCAACAGCGAACCCAGCTGATGGTAATTCGTGACCCGTTGGCTCAGCCAACATCACTTCATCTCCATTTGCATTAGTTAATGTATCAGTAACCGGATTAAAGTCTAGCTTACCAGAAATTGCAATGGCAGCCACCATTTCTGGCGAGGTTACGAAGGCATGTGTATTCGGGTTACCGTCTGCACGCTTCGCAAAGTTTCTGTTGAACGAGTGAACGATAGAGTTTTTCTCTTGCTTCTCAGCTCCTTCGCGCGCCCACTGACCTATACAAGGTCCACAAGCGTTGGTGAAAATCCTCGTGCCCTCTAGTTTATTGAACGTATCCATCAAACCGTCGCGCTCGGCAGTGTAACGTACCTGCTCAGAACCGGGATTGATACCCAAGATCGCCTTAGGAGCGATGCCTTTCTCTACTGCATCTGCAACGATAGAAGCGGCACGCGTCAAGTCTTCGTAGGAAGAGTTCGTACAAGAACCGATCAAAGCCCACTCAATATCCGTTGGCCAATCATTGGCTGCAGCTTTTTTCTTCATTTCAGCAACAGGTGTTGCTAAATCCGGAGTAAATGGACCGTTTAGATGTGGAGTCAATTCATCGAGATTGATCTCAATAACTTGATCGAAGTATTGTTCAGGATTTGCATAAACTTCTGCATCTCCAGTTAAGTGTTCCGCTACTTTATCTGCAGCATCAACTACATCTTTACGACCCGTAGCGGCTAAGTAACGGCGCATACTATCATCGTAACCGAACGTAGAAGTGGTTGCACCAATCTCCGCGCCCATGTTACAGATGGTTCCTTTACCCGTAGCACTCATACTCTCCGCACCTTCGCCGAAATATTCGACGATCGCACCCGTTCCTCCTTTTACAGTGAGGATACCGGCTACTTTTAAGATCACATCCTTCGGCGCAGTCCAGCCGTTTAAACGGCCCGTGAGTTTTACACCGATAAGCTTCGGGAATTTCAGTTCCCAAGGCATACCTGCCATGACATCTACCGCATCAGCACCACCAACACCGATAGCTACCATACCTAAACCACCCGCATTTACAGTATGGCTATCCGTACCGATCATCATACCTCCTGGGAAGGCATAGTTTTCCAAAACTACCTGGTGAATAATACCCGCTCCTGGCTTCCAAAAACCAATGCCATATTTATTACAAACTGAAGACAAGAAGTTGAATACTTCATTATTCTTGTTGATTCCCTCTTGAAGATCTTTATCTGCTCCAATGCGGGCTTGAATCAAGTGATCTGCGTGCGCTGTAGATGGCACTGCAACTTTATCCTTACCTGCTTGCATGAATTGTAACAAAGCCATCTGCGCAGTCGCATCTTGCATGGCCACACGGTCGGGCGCAAAATCAACNTAGCTNGNNCCTCTNCCNAAGGCTTCACTGGCATTTCCTTNCCACAAGTGGGTNTATAAAATCTTTTCTGCTAANGTCANNGGCTTACCAACNGCCNCACGAGCNGCTGCAACGCGCTCCGGGTAACGGTTATANACCTCGCGGATCATATCGATATCAAAGGTCATAGAAGTCTANTTTTTCTATTAATTCGNCACGAATTTACCACATAAAATGCGATTTTCAGTGGTGATTTTATGTTAGAATCAACCCGTCGACCCAGGCATTGAAAGATTAAAGATTATCCGGATAGAAAATCTTTATTTTCATAAAAAATACGCTCAGAATATGAGAATTAAGGAATCCAAACCTTAAGATTATGGTACCAGTTATCGCCCTCAATTCGAACGATGTACATACCGGAAGACCAAAGCTCTGTGCTGAAGCGGTGCGTTTGGGCTGTTTTTGAAGATGCCACAATTAATTTACCAGTAGCATCGAATACGCTTATTCCTTGTGGATTCTCCAAAGCTACGTTCAAACATCCTTCTGTTTGAAAGACTTTCATCGAACGCAAAACGGTTTCCATGACGTCTAATAGTTCAAATCCCGCCGTATGCGTACTGTCCTTTGCTGGATTAAAACTCCAATCTTTTATGGTAAAACTCTTGGCACTATCCTCCACGTCGATTCGCGCCCAACCATAACAAGCAGTATCATTTTTNACAATACGAAGTCCTAGGTAACCATCGGTCAACGGACCCGCCCAGTTAGAGTTGGGATAAGCCACTCCGTCCACATGAAAAGCCATATATCCGGCATCTGTAGAGCTGTTGATACCCGACCAACTCTGTGATGCGTCTATGGTAGTTCCAGGAAGTACTTTTTCTACATAGCTAAAGCCATTTTGGCCAGCGCCCATAGCAAGATTCCCCTCGATACTATCCCCTGGGTGCAGAAGCACTGCATTTACGTTACCTAATTGGCCTCCACCTAAAACATGTTCAATAGTAAAATCTACAATGGTATCCCCGTCCAGGTCCAATTCAAAAATTCCGTCGACTATAGTAGTATCCGAAATATCAGTGTATTGGTATTGTGCTTGTGCAGCTGTGCCCCCAAGAAGAGCGGCAGCAGTGGCCATATATTGACTAAGACGTTTAGAATCCGATTTTTCCATGGGGGCAAATATAAACCTAAAAGCGTCGCAATTGTGCCTTTACGACCCCTTTGAGACTGGAAATATCCACGGTTTTATTCAAAACTTTTGTTAAAACCGCCAATGACTGCGTCAATCGAGGCGATACATCACCTTGTTGTTCAGCTTCCATCAGATCCTCGAACCATANTTCAACAACCGTAGCATGCGCATCCATTGAAAATAGCAAGGCCATTTCGTCGTGTGCTTTTTCCCAACGATCCATTTCATCCCATTGCAAGGGTGCCGATTCCACACCCATCATGTAGCGTTGACTTTTCAGGAGTGCTTGACTTTCACGGCGCATGGCTAGAATGACTTTTGGACCTTCAGGTAACGGCGCCTTAACCAGCAATGGCGCTACGATTTTAACCGATCGTCCGCGCTGACTTTGCAACCATTGTGCATCAAATGTCCAATTCTTAATTTTTTCATGTTCAAAATAACCCGCTTGGTTGAAATCGTCCGCCTGCCTAGTCTCATCTGTGACTGGATCTATACCCAATGACATCAGTAGCTGCATGGCAAGAGATGTACCGCTGCGAGGCGGACCNGTCACCACAAACAAAGGCGCTTCGTTTTGCTCTGGAAGTATTGCCAACTGTACAGCCTTTGCCGTGCGAGCCGCCTCGATATCGCCCGTTTTAACGAACAACCATGCCAAGGCACCATGGACCCACTGCTGGTGGAAAACTAGCGNGGTGCTTTTGAGCCCTACCCGTATGGCCTCTTGCCANTTTTCAATGTGCAAATAATACCGAAGCCAAAGGTTTAANACATCGGGTCGGTCCTCTGCGAAAGGCTGCAGTAGTTCATGTAANGTCTTGTAGAGGTTTGCTTTTACCAAGAATCTACCCCAGAGTATTGCGGTAGATACATCCATGGTATGCGTTGAGAAATTGGGCGCTATCCATTTTTCATTTTTAGATAAGGCAACCAAAGCACGGTAATACGACCAAATCTCGGATTGCTTCTGCTCTTGCGCTACCCATGTAAGTAGCTCGCCCAAATCGTTAAATTGCTTTGATTCTGCAAGCAGTGCTGCACCGAGCTGCAGATAACGCAATGGCGACTTTTTATTTAATCCGAGCGCAGTCAATTCTCGCCAAGCATCTTCAGGTCTGCCTTCAGCACGCAGGCTTCTAGCGAGATAATAACTATTCTCTAAAAGACGTTGATCTGTGACCTCTGCTGCATTAGCATCAAGATATCCCATGGCGATCAAATCCGAAAGCATGGATGACTCGAGCGTTATTGATTCTTGGTCTTCTGAACGTCTTTTTGGGACTGCAGGCACACGTGACGCTTTGAGTTTAGCCGTTATACAAGGTGCCACCCTTCCTTTCATATCAGGAATGGCTTTCAACTGGTGAACAGCAAGCAGCGTAGGTGCGATGTCTAAGAGCGTTAAACCGCTGGTCAACGCAGCAATATTAACCATAGAACCCTTTGCTAAAAACACACCGAAATGGCGGTGCTCCAAAGCAGGTGCACCGGCATGATCCGGCAATTGGCCCCANCGCTCNTCTCCAGATTTAAAACCGTGATCACTGATCAAAAAAGTAGTGGTCTTTTCATTGGTGAAGCGTAAAAGGACATCAAGGAAAAGGTCGTGCAATCTGTATGCGGCGGTTACGATGTGTTTGTACTTAGTAAATGCTTCATCTGTAACCCCGGGAAGCTGAGGAGGATGGTACTTCATCCCGAGGTGTTTGTAATGATCTAGTGCATCGTAATATATACTCGCATGCGCCTGATTCCCATACGCTAATGCCAATGTAGCAAGGGTATGTACGTTGAGTGCATGTGTTGTAATTTTCAACACACTGCGCACTATTTCATCTTCACTGCTTACCTCTAGATTGGGGAAAAATAAAGCAATGGCCTGCGCCGGAATTTCCTCGGGTTGCAGTAAGAGGGCCTTTGCTATGGGCTGGAGATATGAAGGCTGGATGCCTGCATCGATCCAATTCCCATCTTCTGCAGGAGCGAGATTAGAAATACGTACCCCACCGCCTTTACTTTCAGGCGCAGGATGCGAAGGCCACCAACCTACTGTCGTGCATGAAAGGCCATTTTCCTCGAGTACATCCCAATAGGTGGGTACTTGTATTGAAGCGCCNCGAACAGCTCTCACCGTCCCATTTTCTATCTCTGTAAATCCATGGATACCGTGCTTAGAAGGCCATTGTGCTGTAGCAATGGTGCTCCAAAGCATGGGCGATATCGGCGGATCCATTGTGGCTAATTGGGCTTGTACACCACCGTCCATCAGTGCAGTCAAATGAGGCATCTTGCCAGAAGTCAACAAAGGTGTCATGACCTGCCAATCCGCAGCATCCCACCCAACCAGCAAAGAATGAAGGGCACTGTTTTTTTCTGGCGGAGCGGGAAATTGGNCCAAATCAATTCCCTTGAATTGGGCAACGGCTTTATAGCCACCAGCCAAAAACCCTAATGTATATATGTCCTTTTGCGCCATAGCGTAAAAGTAATTGCTAAATTTGGAGTACCCCACTGCAATGCCCATGAAGACAAAAGCTTTTTCTGAGACGNTCTCCTTATCCTGGTCCGCCATCAAAGCGTCACCGCTGAGAACGGTGCTTACCTCATTAATCATTTCTTTCGGCATCATGGCGTTAGTCGGTATTTTAAGCGCGACCGATGCACTTAAGCAGAGTCTGGAAAGTAACTTCACCAGCCTCGGTGCGAATACGTTAACCCTTAGAAACTCACAAGGCGGATTTTTCGCTGGTGGAGCGAAACGAAGACAAAATCCAGCCATCTCCTACCGTCAGGCAAAAGCGTTTAAAGACCGTATGGCCTTTGCTGGAGCTCGGACAAGCCTTACCTATGTCGCGGGTGGCACAGAACAGCTCAGCTACGGCAACACCAGTACCAATCCAAACAACATGGTTACTGCGGCGGACGAAAACTATTTATACACCGGAGGATTTGAATTGGCTGAAGGACGAAACTTTACAGCCGATGATGTTCAACGCGGGAAAAACTACGTCATCTTAGGGGATGAGACAAAATCCACTCTTTTTGGCGAAGCTTCTGCCGTAGGAAAGACGGTTAAAATGCGTGGTAANCCCTACATGGTCGTAGGCGTTCTTGCTGAAAAAGGAAATTCAGGGATGTTCTCTGGAGACCGCGGCGCATGGGTTACCATAACCTATGCACGAGCAAATTTCACGGCTGGTAGGCCCAATTATACCCTGAGTGTAAATGCACCAAGCGCGCATCTACTGGATGCTGTTCAAGGACAGTGCACCGCGCTCATGCGCAGCGTACGAAAGCTTAAACCTAAAGAGGAAAATAATTTTTTCATCATAAGAAGCGACAGTATCGCGAAAAGCTTGATTGACAACCTAGGAATGGTCACTACTGGCGCTTTTATAATTGGAATCATCACGCTTTTAGGGGCGTCTATAGCCTTGATGAATATTATGCTCGTAAGTGTTACGGAGCGAACACGTGAGATAGGAACTAGGAAAGCGTTGGGTGCTACCAAGAAAAGTATAAGCACTCAATTCCTGGGGGAAGCCGTGGTCATTACCCAACTGGGGGGCTGGACGGGTATCGTGTTTGGTATTGTTATAGGGAATGTCGTAGCAAATATGGTAGACGGTGAATTCTTTATCCCATGGACTTGGATTACTGTTGCCTTTATTCTATCCGTAGGCGTTGGTCTTTTAGCCGGCTGGTATCCTGCGAGTAAGGCTGCTGCCTTAAACCCAGTAGATGCTTTGAGGCACGAATAAACACGAGGGATACTACTTACGTTCCATTTTTTGATAGCCTACTGCGGCACCTGTGCTCGTACCTAGGGAAATCCATAAACCAACATCATCCATAAACAACCCAAGTAGCAGCCCTGCTACTACTCCCATAGTTAAGTACTTCACGAACATGGGATGTTCTTCTTTTTTCATTTTTTTATGGGTAAAAAAAAAGCCACTCCCAAAGGAATGGCTTTTCTATGCTTGTAGTGACCGAATTAAGCTTCAGCAACAACATCAAATTCAAACGCTACAACTACCTCGCGATGAAGGCGAACGTTTGCAGTGTAGTGTCCTAATGCTTTGACAGAACCACCCACGATTTGGATGAATTTCTTGTCCAAAGACACACCCTCCTTTCCAAGAGCGTCAGCAACGTGACCGTTGGTGATTGAACCGAATAATTTGTTGCCTTGACCAATTTTCGCAGCCATTTTTAGATCAACTGCACCCAATTTCTCAGCAGTCGCTTTTGCATCCGCAATTGCTTTAGCTTCTTTGTGAGCGCGTTGACGTAAGTTTTCTGCCAAAACCTTCTTTGCACTTTCTGTAGCCAATACTCCTATTCCCTGAGGAATTAAAAAGTTACGACCGTAACCGTCTTTAACCGTTACCACGTCGTCAGTAAAACCTAAGTTTTCTACGTCTTTCTTTAGAATGATTTCCATGGTACTGAATTATTTGAGGTTATCAGCTACGTAAGGCATCAATGCAATGTGACGAGCACGTTTGATGGCNGTAGACAATTTTCTTTGATATTTCAATGAAGTACCGGTCAAACGACGNGGTAAGATTTTACCTTGNGGGTTTACAAANCGCAACAAGTAATCTGGATCCTTGTAGTCGATGTATTTNATACCGGATTTCTTAAAACGACAGTATTTCTTTTGGTTGCCGCTTTCTACGTTGATGGGCTGCAAGTAACGCACATCACCTTTTCCTTTAAATGCCATAGTCTAAGTNTTTATGCGTTANCTTTTGCACGACGCTTTGCAGCGTATTCGATGCCGTATTTNTCCATTCTAACGGTCAANAAACGCATGATGCGCTCNTCGCGTTTGAATTCAACTTCNAATGGAGCGATTGCNTCACCNGGAGCTGTAAATTCTACAAAGTGGTAAAAACCACTTTTTTTCTTTTGGATTGGGTAAGCCATCTTCTTGAGGCCCCAGTTTTCTTTGTTGATAATGCTCGCGCCCTTCTCTTTCATGAGGCCTACGAACTTATCTACCGCTTCCTTTACCTGATCTTCAGATAAAACGGGATTCAAAATGAAAACGGTTTCGTACTGATTCATAATTATTTGAACTTAAAAATTAAGGAGTGCAAATGTACGAGACTTTTCCCATCCGGACAAGGTATGTTAGCAACGTGTTTACAGGTCTTTTTTTATTCCTGTAGAAATTGGTCCAATCACCGCTTATATTTGTCCTATGGAGCAATTCGTCGTATCAGCAAGAAAGTACCGTCCGCAGGCCTTTGAAGCCGTAGTGGGACAGTCACATATAACCGATACACTGCTGAAAAGTGTCGACAACGATCATTTAGCCCAAGCCCTATTATTTTGTGGACCGCGTGGTGTAGGAAAAACTACTTGTGCACGAATTCTAGCAAAAGTAATCAATGGCGGGGCAGATTTGAATGATGATGAATTAGCGCTCAACATTTTCGAACTCGATGCCGCTTCGAACAATTCCGTGGATGATATCCGCAGACTTATTGATCAGGTGCGTTTTGCACCGCAAACCGGTAAATTCAAGGTTTACATCATTGACGAGGTACACATGCTATCACAGCAGGCCTTCAATGCCTTCCTAAAGACGCTTGAGGAACCGCCTGCGCACGCCATCTTTATTTTAGCGACCACAGAAAAGCATAAAATCATACCAACGATTTTATCNCGTTGTCAAATCTTTGACTTCAAGCGTATAACAGTGGATGATATTGCCGGTCATTTGGCTTTCGTTGCAGAAAAAGAGGGCGTAAATGCAGAATCTGAAGCCTTGCACATGATTGCAGAGAAGGCAGACGGCGCATTGCGCGATGCGCTTTCATTATTCGATCGAATGGTTAGCTTTTCGGGCAATGAATTGACTTACGAGCAAGTTGTTAATGTGCTCGACATACTGGACTACAGCTATTTCTTCCGTACCATAAGTCTCGCNAATGCGGTAAATTATCCCGACCTACTTCTACTCTACAATGAAGTTTTGGAAAAGGGNTTCAACGGACATGAATTCGTTGTAGGAATGGCAAAGCACTTCAGGGATTTGTTAGTTGCACGAGAGCCGCGCACCGTTGAATTACTCGAAGTAGGACCATCTATACGCGAACAATACCTCAGCCAAAGCAAAGAAAGTTCTACGCGCTTCTTACTCCATGGATTAAAGGTCTTCAATGAACTCGACGGCCAATACAAAATGGCGAGTCAACCCAGGATATTAGTAGAATTAGGGCTCTTAAAATTGGTCGAATTTATTTCGCAGGAAAAAAAAAAGTCACAACCCAGCGTAATACCTAAATCCACCGAGGATTTTCTACCACCTTCCTTACCAAAGCGAACGGCACCAGCACCAGAGTCTGTTCCAGTAGCAACCCCAGTGCAAAACACGCCTCAAGCCGCTGCTGCTTCAACCGTGGCAAAAGATGTGGCTNTGGGTTCGCCAGCTTCAAAGTCTGTGAAAAACGTAGGTACCACTCCCAACGATTTACCTGAAGAACCTGCTTTACCGGACACCGCGGCCCATGAACCGCCTATTGCGAGTCCGGAAGCTGCGTTTGATACTTCACCTACTGTAGCTTTAACAACACCACCGCCGGCGGTGCCAATCGAATCAAAAAAGCCAGCTCCGCTACCAGCAACACCTAACAGTGGCGGTTTATCACTTATGGCGGCGTTGAACGATCTTTCGAAAGAAAATAATTCACCCGTTTTTGTACCTGAATCAACGGATAAAGAAGCTGCTCCTCAGATACAGGAAGGTCCTCAGAGTGTATTCAACGAAAAGGAACTAATCGACGCGCTTGGTACTTATGTGAAGCAAAGACACGTAAAGACAGCCATACGCACGTTACTTTCGGCGCAGGTTCCGAAAATTCTTGATAAGAATACCTTGCAGATATCGCTGGACAATAATATCCAGCTCAGTTATTTCAACGAAGAGCAAAAGGAATTGGTTCCTTATTTGAGAAAGAAATTGGACAATTTTGCTTTGCGATTTGAAACCATTTTAGNGGAAAGCGAGCAAGTGAAAAAGCTGTACCTCCCTGAAGAAAAGTACAAGCACATGGCTGAAAAGAATGCCAATCTCATTTACCTGCGTCAGAAAATCAAAACCGATCTCGAATAATGCGTCGCAGTACTGTTTTAATCGTACTTTCTTTGATCACCTTCAGTGCTCAAGCCCAATTCAACTGGTGGAATCAAACGCACAATTGGGATGGAGCTACACCATGGACGCAATACATGACGTATTCTCATGCATTTTTGGGACCAAACGCCTTGCCTATACCCACGGTAGCAGGAGCACATAGTAATTATGCCAGCTCCAGCGCGCAAATAAGTCTTCGTGGAGACGACCAATTCGTGAATTGGCACAATGAAGTCCAATTGGTCTCAGGAAAAACATTATTCAACGTGGTACACCAAAGTGTGGAAGCGTTTAGAACGACAACTGACGTGCGCGATCTACGCGCTTCNCGAGGGGAAAGTGGACAGGGCATTCAAGCGGGCGATGTGATTGTAAATATCTCACATCGACTCTATGAAAAATACGATGATGGCACAAAGGAAGTGTATTTCACTACNCACCTGAAGACCGCCGCAGGTCCGCTAAACAATGCTCGATTCACCGATGCACCAGGTTACGCTTTCTTTTTCACGGGCCGTTGGAATCCGAANTACACAGATTTTTTTGTTTCTTCTGATGCAGGCTTTCAGGTCTATCAAACCCATTGGGTGGACTACCCTCAAAACGATGGGTTTCTCTATAACCTAAGATTAACCCAAAGAATGAACCACGGGTTTGGCCTCCATGCTGAATTAAAAACCTTTACTGGATATTTCAGAGACGGTGATTGGCCCCGTATACTGAACCTAAGCATCGANAGAAACTTTAATGGAAAGAGTAGATCCGTTTTGCAATGGACGAAAGGGCTCAACGACTATCCTTTCTCCTACCTCAGTTTTACTCACATGATTTTTTTAGATCAACCAGCGAAGTCTCCAAAATAGATTTTTAGGAACGCGTACTGCTTTTGCCTTTCGTAACGCTTCCCTTTTCCACTTTTTTTGCCCGTTTTCATCACCGCGTTTCTTAAACGTCCGCGCAAGCTCATAGGCCTTACGTACCTCGTAAAGTGCAAATTGTGCGTCATTGATATGGCCAAGTTCACGAGACTTCTTCACCGCGCGCATCACCTTATCGACATGTCCTTCCGCATCGGCGGTCATTCCAAAATCTAATCGGTACTTAGTGNNGCAATGCGGAATCTTCATGGGCATTATGCCTTCAGTAAACAATGCCAAATAGGCGCCCACATCTTCCTGCATATCGCGGTCTTCCTCCCACGTAAATGCTGTATTAGATCGCATAACCACCGTGCTCGGCACAATAGGATTAAAAGCC
Source organism: Cryomorphaceae bacterium (assembly GCA_002685435.1). Next base: position 11,794 of record NYXD01000032.1, read on the forward strand.
AAAAAATCTTCCACACTGCGGATCTTTGGACAAGCGCGCATGCGCATACCCTCCCCATCCGCACCCGGACTCCATTCAAAAATGGGTGTATAAAACCACTGAACCTTTGGAAAGCGCATCAAATGATCCCNTGCATGGGCCAGTTTATTTGAACCCCACACATCATCCGCATCTAAAAATACCCATGCAGCACCTTTTGCCGCTCGCATGCCTGCATTTCTTGCCGCACCCAATCCTGCATTTTCCTGATGCACACAAACCAATGGCAACCGGTCCATAAACGATTGAACAACCNTCTCCGTATCATCCGTCGAACCGTCGTTCACTACAACCACCTCAAAAGGTTGTACGTGCTGCTGCTCCACGGAATGTAGCGCTTCACTTAGCGTCGCCGCAGCATTATAAGCCGGTATGATAACNGATAACTTCATTAATACGGGAAAAACGTTTTTGGAAATAATCGAGCGGCNAATTTCTTTACCGGCTTCTTTAAACCTANCGCCTTCACAACCCCACCTGTCGATTTAATCAATGTGCTCCTCACTAAATAGATCAGTAATCCACTTCGGTGCCTTCTGAAAACTCGAAACAAACGTGCGTTATTTCGTAACACATCCCAGCTCCATTTCATACTAAACACATTGCCTGCCCACCACATAGCGACTTGGGCACGGGCAGACCGCAGGGTTTGCTGATCTGTCCAACCTTCGCGCTCGTAGATGGCATACATTGCCAAAATCTCATCAAAGGCCGTGTAACTGGCAATCGCTCTCGAACGTTGTGTACGNTCGTGAAAACGAAAATAATTTCTAGCCGTTGCAAAAAACTGCAACTCACCGTGCTGCAACAACCGCGAATAGAACAACCAATCGCCGTTCAGGCGCCAACTCGTCTCCGGGGCGCCTACCAAATCAAAAATCGATTTACGGAACAAAACTCCGCTTGCATTGGGTATCGTATTTGAAAAAATCATACTCCGCGCAACCTCCGCCTTGCCATCTATCGTAAAGTCCGATTTCCAACGTGACGCATCGCCAAATATGAATCCATAATCCGTTTTAAAATCTCGTAAAAACGCGCCTTCCTCATCTACTAAATGACTGTGACTGTAGGCCATTGCCGCTTTTTCATTGCGCTCAAGAGCATCCACATGCAATGCCAACATATCCAATGCACATGCATCATCACTTTCNGCAATCCACAAGTATTTACCTTTTGCCCANGCCGAACCTCNAGCCCATTGCGCAAACGGGCTTCCAGAATTCTTTTCGTTAAACAACACTTCCAGGCGATCATCCTTTGCAGCCCATTTTTCCAGCACACTACGACTCTCATCCGGCGAACAATCGTCCATGAGTAGCACTTCAATGTTTTGGTAGGTTTGATTCACTATGGTAGAGATGCGCTCGTCTAAAAAGTCAGCATGGTTATAATTCGGCACAATCACACTCACTAATGGTCCGCTGGTGGGTAAGAGAGACGTTGATTTATCCTGCACTACTTCTTCAACTTGTTGTTTACCGCGACGTAAGAAGCCCGTCATTTGACCCGGCTTAACATTTGCAAACTGGTACAAACCAAACCAAGTCTTGCGTTGCAGTGCTTCATCACTATTGGTCAAATCTTCATAATGAACCGCACGATAATCGACTCCATAGCGTTTAAGAAGCTTCGCTGCATTCGTGGTATACGCACGAGTTAATTCTAAGGCACTTTCATCGTCTAATGCACTTTGCGCTTCGTAAGAAAGGGACTGGCGACGGAGCAGTGAATCAACGACAGCCGCTTCATCACGTAAGACCCANATCACCTTAGCGTTGGGAAAACGCTCCAACCACCAGGGTAAGGTCAGGCTCAAACGCGGGTCCTTAACCATCCACGGCCCGGCATAATGAAACCATTGACGTAACGAACTGCCCGTTGAAATTTTCAAATGTGCAGCATACAGGTCACGCGCTTGCAGCTCACTGAGACCCGATTGCATAGCGACTTCTAAAGACGCATCACCAGGTACGCTCCACCAATTCCCGCTTGCCTCTTCAAGCAATCTGTCATTGATGTCGATTGCATAAAGGGGTTCAGAATTGTGATCACATATGGCTCCNGGATATACCCCAGCAGAGGCCAGCGCTTGCGCTACCATAGTGGTTCCACTGCGGTGCATGCCTAGAATTAAAACGGGTGCCTGTATTTTAGTTTTTAACACGTATTTTCGAGCCTATGTCTAAGTCAAAGAAACTCGTTTTTATTCACATCCCAAAAACCGCAGGGACTTCCTTGCGACTTTTATTGGAATCCAATTACCCGGAAGCCGAAAGAGCCGCAATTTATTCGCACCAAGATTTAGACGAAAACCTTACGAAAGCACTGGCTGACCCGAAAATCAAATGTATCTACGGTCATTTTCCTTTGCGCCCGGTTATTATCGATTCTGACGCTACTGTGGTCACCCTGCTTCGCGAGCCTATCGCAAGGAGCATCAGCCATTACAACCATTACAGCAAGCGCATGAATGAAAAGCATGCAAAGCTCATGGAAGGTATCGAATCGCCAGAAGACTTTACAAAATTGGTCCAAAGCAATAACCGTCAAACGGCTTTTTTAAGCGGCTACCTCAACCAAAAAGAATTTTTGAAAGATTCTGAGGTACTCAATAAGGCCTTAGCTAATTTCGACCGACTTGATGCTGTTGGCTTCACAGCACATTACAGCGCTTCCATTGCATACTTCGGGGAAGTGTTGGATTGGAAAAACACGCAGGCAGAACACCACAATAAAGGCGGTAGCAAACCCGTAAGCAACCCCGATATCTGGGCAGCAATGAATGAATACGACCTGCCGCTGTATGCTGCGGCTCTCGAACGCTTTGCGCCAACGCTAGAAGCTTACAGAGGAAGAAAGCCACGCGTTCCGCGCGATCCATTACCAGAAAGAATAGTGAATTATTTACGCGCCCTCAGCTCAAAATTCTGACCCAGATAAACGCGACGTACCTGCTCATCCGCAGCCAATTCTTCAGCCGTACCACTTTTAAGAATTTTACCCTCAAACATGAGATAGGTGCGATCCGTGATTGCCAAAGTTTCTTGAACATTATGGTCGGTAATTAAGATACCGATGTTTTTTTTCTTTAGTCCAGCAACAATACCCTGAATGTCCTCGACTGCAATTGGATCTACACCCGCGAAAGGCTCATCCAATAGTATGAATTTAGGCTTCGTAGCGAGCGCTCGAGCAATTTCTGTTCGGCGACGCTCTCCCCCACTTAATAAATCGCCGCGGGTAGTTCGTATGTGCGTCAATCCAAACTCTTCGAGTAATTCTTCCAATCGAGTCGCTTGTGCTTCTTTCGAGAGCTTTGTCATCTCAAGAACGCCCCTGATGTTATCTTCAACACTCAGTTTTCGAAAAACCGAAGCTTCCTGAGCTAAATAACCGATCCCAAGTTGTGCACGCTTAAACATGGGCATTTTCTGTATGGACTGTCCATCGAGTAGAACGGCACCGCTGTAAGGACGGATAAGGCCTACTACGGTATAGAAACTAGTAGTTTTACCGGCCCCATTAGGACCTAATAAACCTACAATTTCGCCCTGATTCACTTCAAAGCTAACGTCGTTCACAACGGTTCTTGAACGGTATTTCTTGACGATGTTTTTTGCTTCTAGTTTCACGAGCGCGCGGCCTTTCTTTTAACAATACGTCGGCTTACCATGATACTGATTTGATACAATATCAACACAGGTAATGTGACTAAAATTTGCGATGCGAGATCTGGCGGTGTAATGATCGCACTCAACAACAATATACCAACGATGGCGTGTCGGCGATATTGTTTGAGTAATCCCGGGGTAACCATTCCCAATTTACTGAAGAAATAAACCACTATGGGTAATTGAAATAAAATTCCTGTAGCTAACGTAATGGAACTCACCATACTGATGTACGAGGTTAAATCGATTCTATTTACTACCTCAGCACTCACCGTGTAAGTACCTAGAAACTGAATACTTAACGGCACAATTACATAGTAACCGAACAAGACACCTAATAGGAAAAGAAGGGTCGTAAAGAAAATAACACCTTTACTGCTTTTACGCTCCGTTTCGTGGAGTCCAGGTTTAACAAACCGCCAAATCTCCCAAAAAACATAAGGAAAAGCGATAATAGCACCTGCGACAAGCGAAACCCATAAGTGCATTTGAAACTGTCCGCTCATTCGCATATTTAAAAGTTCGAATGGAACTTCATCAAAACAGAATACATCACCACCCACGAAACTAGACAACCAACAGAAAAAGCGATAGGTAAGGAAATCAGGTTGCTTGGGGCCAAAAATCAACTGGTCAAAAACTAAAGACCGATTCATGAATGCCACTACTGAGAAAAGCACAATAGCTAATGAACTGCGCATTAAATGCCACCGGAGCTCCCCAAGGTGCTCCAAAAAACTCATTGAATTTTTAGTGTTCGCAGTGTTCATAGTTTCTTTCAAAGGTCAAAAATCCGAAAAACAATCTGTAGTACCTTCACAATCCGCTGAAAATTGGCGTATATTAAAAGGGAACAAACCACACGCTTATGTCGGTGAATTGGGAAGACCATTTAAAGACCTATTTNGGTTTTTCNGGATTNAAAGGAAATCAACAGGCCATTATNGANAGTATCGCTGCCGGNAAAGACACTTTTGTGATCATGCCNACNGGTGGNGGTAAAAGNATGTGCTANCAGNTACCGGCACTTTCNAGCCCTGGNACAGCNATCGTTGTTAGCCCCTTAATNGCNTTAATGAAAAANCAAGTGGATGCCATTCGCGGGCATTCTGAAAAAGACAGCNTTGCNCANGTACTTAATAGTTCTCTGACNAAAAAGGAAATGGAACAGGTNCATNCCGACCTNCGCGCNGGCNTNACTAAANTNCTTTACGTCGCNCCGGAATCNNTNAANAANNCNNGTAATATNGAATTGNTNAANGAAATCGAAATCAGTTTTTTCGCTATCGATGAGGCGCATTGNATTTCAGAATGGGGGCATGANTTCAGACCGGACTATAGAACCATNAANCAAAGTGTNAAAGAATTGGGCCGTAANCCNGTCATNGCACTCACTGCNACGGCTACNCCNAAAGTGCANGCNGANATNATNAANACCATGGGAATGGANNAGCCGAACATCTTCCTTTCCAGTTTTAACCGNCCTAACCTNTATTANGAGGTACGNCCNAAGCGAGATATCGACCACGACATTATTAANCTACTCAGTCAGAATATTGGNAAAAGNGCNATTGTNTATTGTTTATCCCGTCAAAAAGTCGAGGATCTTGCAGCACAATTGCAGATTAACGGNATCAATGCNCTNCCCTATCATGCNGGNTTAGAAGGCGCGAAACGAATNAANCATCANGATGCCTTNTTGAACGAAGACTGNGANGTAATCGTNGCCACCATTGCCTTTGGNATGGGAATCGANAAACCCGACGTTCGNTACGTNCTNCACTACGATATGCCTAAGAGCTTAGAGAGTTACTACCANGAGACNGGNCGTGCNGGTCGCGATGGNGGTGAAGGNAAGTGTATNACCTATTTTGATATTAAAGANATCGAGCGCCTACAGAAGTTTTTGAGTAAAAAACCGGTNAGTGAGCAAGAGATTGGGCGTCANTTACTCGAAGAAGCNACCGGTTATGCTGAAGCNGCTACNTGTCGCCGTCGNGTACTCTTACATTATTTTGGAGAAGAGTTTCANGAAGACGATTGCGANAAGATGTGNGATAACTGCNGACATCCGCGNGANAAAGTAGACGCTAGTGCAGAGCTTCTNGATNCNATCGCCTGNNTAAANGAAACGCACGGAAANTTCAAAACATCAGAAGTNATCAATATACTCCGTGGNAATAAGACTGCTATACTCGCCCAAAACGATGCAGAGANTCTNAAGACNTGGGCAATCCAAAAAGATAAAACNGANAGTCACCTNCGTGCAGTGATACGCCAAGGAATTATACGTCGTTACCTNGAAAANAACATCGANNCCTACGGNACGGTNCACGTTACAGAGAANGGNAACGCNGGAAAACTTCCNAAGGCNTTTAGAGTNCGTAAAGAGTTNAACTATCAGCAACTNAATAGTGGCGNGAACGACACTAAAAAAGTAGTTGCNATGGACGACACANTGTTTGGNNTTCTNAAGGACTTAAGAAAAAAGATNGCGCAATCAAAAGGGGTNCCACCGTATGCNGTATTTGCAGAAAATTCTTTNAGCGAAATGGCGACNATCTATCCTTGTACNCTNGATGAATTGAAAAATGTTCAAGGNGTGGGCGAAGGNAAAGCNAAAAAATACGGCACACCCATTGNNGANGCCATAGCAGTCTATGTCGAGGAAAATGATATTGATCGTCCTCAGGATATGGTTTTCAAAAGTGTTGCTAATAAAAGTGNNNTAAAGGTNTATATCATTCAAAGTACGGACCGCAAANTACCCCTGGAAGATATCGCAAGCNCAAAGGGACTAAAAATGCAGGATCTAATTNTTGAAATGGACCGCATTGTTCANAGCGGCACGAAAATCAATATCGACTATTACCTAGAAGATATTATGGATGAAGACAGTATTGAAGAGGTATTTGACTTTCTTACAGAAGAATGTGAGAGCGGCTCTATGACAGAATTGCTTGAGGAGTTTGGAGACGACTATGATGAAAATGAATTACAGTTATTACGGCTCAAATTTTTCTCCGATGTTGCGAACTAAACATTAAAAAAGCCCGCTTGAAGCGGGCTTTTTTAATTCTGATAGAGCAATTCTAACTCTTCTAGTTCATTTTCTAGCGAAACGCTAGCTGTGGCGCTACTGTAAGTCAGTAGAAACTGGATNGTTTTTTCAGACGCATCCACGTCCAAGTTTTCATAAGGTAGTGTTTTGGCCATAGCGACTCTTTTGAGATTACTAGGGAATAACGAAATCAGTCACCACCTTCGTATGACGTACACAAAAAATTATCCTTCAAGACTGATATTGTGTGTAACCATAAGTTTTTGAATGTTAGTTATTGCATAACGCATACGACCTAACGCCGTATTAATACTAACGTCAGTCTCTTCNGCTATATCCTTAAAACTATAACCGCAAAAAACACGAAGCTCTAAAACCTTGCGCTGCTCCTCGGGTAANGCATCGATTAAACGGTGCAAATCTTCGCTGATTTGAGCTTCAATTAATGCAGCTTCCATGGGCTGATCAGACTCCCCATAAGTATCAAATACCGTGTATTCACCGCTTGTTCGCACTTCNTTCTTTCGCGATTCTCTGCGAAAATGATCTAGGGTTGTATTATTTGCGACTCGCAAGGCCCAAGGCAAAAATTTACCTTTTTCCTCATATTTAGATTTGCGTANGGAACGAATGATTTTGATAAACGTTTCTTGAAACAAATCATCTGCAACCTGGCGGTCCTGTACTTTACTGTAAATCTGGAGAAAGATTCGCTTTTTATGACGACGAATCAACACTTCCAAGGCAATTTCCTGACCATTACGGTAACACTCCACTAATTCGTGGTCTGCTAGCTTTCCTAAGTTCATAATAAAGGATTTAACGTAATGGTCGTCCTATAGGCGAAGTGTTTTTAATGATTAATTCTGATGTGAATATAAAAGTAAAGAAACAAAAACTGTTCCAATTCGGTTAAATTTGTTGTTTGCCCTCCACCTTAGACTATGACGACACACATCGAAATTAAGCGCGCAGCAGTTCACAACCTTAAAGAAGTGAGCGTTAACATACCTAGAAATCAACTGGTTGTAATTACCGGTGTTAGTGGTTCTGGAAAAAGCTCGCTGGCTTTTGACACACTTTTTGCGGAGGGACAACGACGTTATGTTGAAAGCTTAAGTGCCTATGCCCGTCAATTTCTAGGGAAATTAGACAAACCAAAAGTCGAATACATCAAAGGAATTCCTCCTGCGGTAGCCATTCAACAGAAAGTAACTAGTCGTAATCCGAGGTCCACAGTAGGTACGACAACAGAGATTTATGACTATCTAAAATTACTCTTCGCGAGAATTGGAAAAACGTTTAGCCCTGTTTCCGGCGAATTAGTAAAACGTCATAACGTGAGCGATGTGATGAAAGTTATCCATCAGCTTGACGATGGAACGCGATTTCTAATTACCGCACCGGTAACATTTCATGACCGAACAGCACTTGAACATCTATCAATTCTTTCAAAGCAAGGTTTTGCACGGATTTTGGTGAACGACGCCATCGTAAGTATTGAAGAAATTCTCGAACAAAACACGTACACCTCTAACCAAATACAACTGGTTGTGGATCGTGCAGTAGTGCGTATCGATGATGAGGACAATGACTACCGTCTACAAGACTCCATTCAAACCGCATTCTATGAGGGACGTGGNNCCTGTGAATTNCGNTTTATGGACNATCNCCCTACNNTNGAATTCAATAGNNTGTTCGANTTNGACGGNATGAGNTTTACCGAACCTACNCTTCATTTATTCAGCTTCAANAATCCNTTAGGCGCTTGTCCGAGCTGTGAAGGCTTTGGATCNATNATGGGTATTGATGCNGATTTGGTNGTNCCNAATCCTCATTTNAGNGTNTATGAGGGNTGTNTTGCTCCTTGGAAGGGNGANACNATGGGTAAATGGAAAGATAAATTTATCCTTGGNGCNTCNGCNTACGATTTNCCAGTNCACCGACCGTATATAGACCTCACCGAAAAAGAAAAAACNNTGCTTTGGGANGGNGCAAAAGGCGTAAANGGTATCAANGCNCTATTTAAGCACCTNGAAAGTAAAAGTTATAAAATTCAGTTTCGCGTAATGTTAAGTCGNTACCGTGGGAGAACNGTNTGNNGCACNTGNAANGGTAAANGACTGAAACCTGAAGCGAATTATGTTAAAGTGGATGGGCGTTCACTAAGTGACCTAGTCGAGTTACCATTACGAAAGCTAAAAATCTTTTTTCAAGACCTCGATTTAGACGAGCAAGACGCGAGCATTGCGAAGCGTTTACTTACCGAAATCACCACACGCATTGACTTTCTTATTTCTGTAGGCCTCCCCTATCTAACCTTAAACCGCNTCTCTAGCACTTTGAGCGGTGGAGAAAGCCAGCGCATCCAACTTGCCACCTCTCTAGGCTCTTCGCTNGTGGGGTCGCTATATATACTAGACGAACCCAGTATAGGTTTGCACCCGAAAGATGCACAACAGCTAATTACGGTTATTGAGGCATTACGCGACAATGGCAACACAGTTGTCGTTGTAGAGCACGAAGAAGCCTTNATGCGTGCTGCTGATTTTCTCATTGATATAGGTCCGGCTGCAGGCAATTTAGGCGGAGAAATTCTCGCTGCTGGCGTCCCGAAAGACGTCCTGAATCATGAGACTTCGTTAACGGCCGCCTATTTAAACGGTACACAGCAAATTCCTTTACCTCAATTACTTCGCAAACCATCAGGTGAAATCATTTTAGAAGGCGTACGCCAACATAATCTTAAAGGATTTGATGTTTCTATACCCCTAGGGGTCTTCAGTGTGGTAGCAGGAGTAAGTGGTTCTGGTAAGAGTACACTTATCAAGCAAATTCTTTATCCCGCATTAAAGAAGCATTTGGAAATGGTCGGAGAACGCCCAGGCATTCACAAAGCATTGAAGGGCGATTTAAATGCCATTCAGCACGTAGAGATGGTCGATCAAAACCCGATTGGTAAATCCTCGCGCTCCAACCCAGTAACCTATCTCAAAGCCTACGATGATATTCGAAATCTTTTTGCTAGTGAAGAATTGGCACGTATAAGAGGCTACAAAGCCAAACATTTTAGCTTTAATACAGACGGCGGAAGATGTGATACCTGCAAAGGCGAGGGNGAAGTAACGATTGAAATGCAGTTTATGGCGGATGTACATCTTCCGTGTGAAGCCTGCAACGGCAAACGATTCAAGGCAGAAATACTCGAAGTAAAATTCCACGGAAAAACCATTTCGGACATACTAGATTGCACTATCGATGAGGTTATCGAATTCTTTAAAGAACATAACCAAGGGAAGATTGCAAATAAGCTACAACCATTGCAAGATGTTGGCTTAGGCTATGCGCATGTAGGTCAGAGCAGCTCTACGTTAAGCGGAGGTGAAGCCCAGCGCGTTAAATTGGCCTTTTTCTTATCTAAAGGAATCAAAAACGGTAAAACTCTTTTTCTGTTTGACGAACCCACAACNGGACTGCATTTTGACGATGTAAAAAAGCTTCTTCGAGCATTCAATGAATTGGTTGATCTAGGGCATACCGTTCTTGTTATTGAGCACGATTTGGATGTGATAAAGCGCTGTGACCACGTGATTGAAATCGGACCAGAAGGAGGTGAATTAGGTGGTCAACTGCTCTACGCCGGATCACCAAATGAATTGATCTCAGTAGAAGGAAGCCCAACTGGGGAAGCCATGAAATCGCAAGACTCTTAAAGGTCTCAATCGAGACATTGTTNGTCAAAAACTATACACTACCAAAATAAGTCGGAAACCCAAAACGCTTTATTTAATTAGAGTATAGAGAAATGTAGCGTTTGTATTACTACATTTGAAATGTACCCGNAAGGGTAGCTTAGGTTTATTGGTTTGGTATACGGTCCGCTTCGGCGGACCGTATCTTTTTTACCCTATCCCTATTTCATTTGCGATCCAGCACATTGATAGAGTAATACTGCAGCTGCAACGCTTACGTTTAAACTATCTACAGCATTTCCCTCCATAGGAATAATAATGTTTTCGTAGCCCTTCTCTAGCCAACTGGAAGATAGACCTCCACTCTCCTCTCCCAATATAATTGCTGATTTCGGCGCCCAATTCACCGNATACATGGATACTGCATCCTCATGCATGTGCGTTATGTATCCAGTAAAGCCGCTGTCATTCAGCCATTGTTGTACTTGATCGCTAGATCCCATAAAAATGGGAAGCTCAAACAGTGCTCCTGTAGCATTACGAACGACGTTNGGACCGAAAGGATCCAGTGCGGGATCCGCCAAAACGATAGCTCCTGCGCCTGCCGCCAAAGCCGTACGCATAATTGCCCCTAAGTTCCCTGGTTTTTCGATGCCTTCGACTACAACTATACGATACGCTGCATCAAGAATCTTCGAACGTGATGCGAAGCTGCTATCTGGACGATAGAATACTGCTACCACATCTTCAGTAGCNTTACGATATGCAATCTTTTCGTAGACCTTAGCAGATACCTCAAAATGTTCAGCACTTTCTGGAACACCTTCTACGGGCGAAGCTTGCTCTAACGTCCATAACTCTTTCATCTCCCATTTACAGGCCAATGCCCTCGCTACTTCACGGCGTCCTTCAACAACACAAACTCCAAAGACTTTGCGCGCTTTACTTTTAGAGACTAATTGAACAATCTCCTTTACTTTTGGATTACTAAGACTAGAAATGTAGCGGCTCATATATATGGCTAAAAAGAATAGACCAAAGAAAATCAATTTAGAGGACTTAGGAGGCTTTGTCTTTAGTACGAATTCAGAATTCGAACCTCCAGCATTTGAAGAAGGTGATGAAGAATCCTTAAAACCTAGCGAACAGCTATTAGAGCTTTATTTCGAAAAGAAGGGCCGTGGCGGTAAGCAAGTCGTAATCATTAGAGGCTTTCAGGGTAATGAAAAAGAACTTAAAGACTTAGGTAAAGTACTGAAACAACATTGCGGTGTGGGTGGTAGTAGCAAGGACAGTGAAATCATCCTACAAGGTAATGTTCGCGATAAAGCGACCGATTATCTGCAAAAAAAAGGGTACAAAACAAAGCGAATCGGTGGGTAATGCCTTCAATAAACCCATGAACTAAAAAAAAGCGTTTTTTTTTGAGAAATCTCACACCATCAAAAAAACGTGTCTCAATTTAGACTACCGGACTGCCGCTAGTGCTTTTTCGTAGGCTTCCTCATACATAGGAACAATCTTTTCAATAGAGAACTTCTTCGCATGTTCAAAAGCCTGCTGTTTGAATTGGGCCAATTTTTCCTCATCCTGCAACAAGGATAAACCATGAGCTGCCATTTCTTCAATTGCCCCAGGAGATGCCAAATAACCCGTAACGCCATGTATATTTACCTCTGGTATCCCGCCCGAATTGGTGCTGACAACGGGAACCTTTGCAGCCATTGCCTCCAATGCTACCAAACCAAAGCTCTCTTTTTCCGAAGTCAATAAAAAGAGATCACTCATGCAGAGCAATCGGCGTACTTCTGTGGTCTTACCTAAAAACCTTACTTTTTCAGCGATTCCTAAATCCCGAACTTGCTGCTCTGCCCTTTCTCGTTCTGGACCATCGCCTAACATAAGTAAGATTGCGTCTTCTTCTTGAGCGATTCGGTGAAATATCTCAATCACATCTGGTATTCGCTTAACCGGACGCATATTTGAAATATGAATCACTACTTTTTCGTTATTCGGGGCTATCTGAGAGCGATTACATTGGTCTGAGATGTTATAAAGATCGATATCTATAAAGTTAGGTATCACATCTATTTCACTTTTGATCACAAAAGAACTTAAAGTATCCTTTTTCAAGCTTTCACTTACACTTGTAACCACATCACTCTTGTTAATAGAGAAGGTCACGGCAGGTTTGTACGAAGGGTGTTTTCCAACTAGAGTAATATCTGTGCCATGAAGTGTGGTAACAACAGGCAAATACTTGCCTTTTTCTAACAAGATTTTTTTGGCCATATACGCCGCATAAGCATGCGGAATAGCATAATGCACGTGCAATATTTCAATACCCTCAGTCAATACGGTATCTACCATTTTTGAACTCAGCGCCAATTCATAAGGCTGGTATTCAAACAACGGATAATCATGCACATTTACTTCATGGTAAAATATGTTAGGCTCTAATATGTCTAAACGGACTGGCTGACTGTAGGTTATGAAGTGGATTTCATGACCCTTTTTGGCCAATTGGATGCCTAATTCTGTAGCAACCACTCCCGATCCTCCATAGGTAGGATAACAAACAACTCCAATTTTCATGCGGCTAAGGTATTTCTCTTAATTAAGGGCGTCGTAAATGTACTCTTGAATATTGGTTCGAACATCCATTTTACTGAGTTTCCAATTCTCAGCGTCGGGAAAGGTCCTATTGCTTAAAAAAATATAAAGCAGCTGCTCTTCAGGGTCCATCCACACCATCGTACCAGTAAAACCCGTATGACCAAAACTTTGTTCAGACGCACAAGTNCAACTGGGTCCTGGCCCGTCTTCTAACTGTTTCCGATCGAACCCCAAACCTCGCCTATTCTGTAACTCGCAAAACGCGCACCCACTGAATAAATCTATCGTTGATTCTTGAAAATAGCGATGGCCGCCATAGTAGCCACCATTCAAATACATCTGCATCATTTTCGCCAAGTCGTTTGCATTCGCAAACAATCCTGCGTGACCCGCNACGCCATTCATCATGGCAGCACCCATGTCGTGAACAGTACCGTGGACCGTTGTATTGCGCCAGTATCCATCTATCTCGGTGGGAATAATTTCACTCCTCGAGAATCCGTTCTCTAATGGATTGTAGGTCAATCGATGTGCACCCAGCGGTGCATAGAAAGTATTTGCTACCCATCTGTCAAGGGACTCGTTGAATCGTTCTTCGAGCATTTCTTGAAATAAATAATACCCCAGATCGGAATAGCGATAGTCGGTTCCTTTCAATGGGCTCTTCGCCAACATTGCGAACATGGTATCGCGAATGTTCGAGCGTAAATACATACCACGAACTACTTCGTTGTGCTCCTCTGAAGGGACATTGCTATACCAATAGGCTTTTGTACTGTCGTTTTCTATCGTTGATGCATAGAAGGGGATCCAAGCCTCCAAGCCACTTTGGTGTGCCAGGACATCTTCGAAAACCAATTTTTCTTTGTCTGAACCCTTTAATCGATTTGTATGATTACCAAGGGTCGACTTTAAAAGTAGTGGCTGCTTTTCGTACCATGTCATAATACCGGGAAGTGTCGCGGTAATCTTCGTGACAGAAGCAATATCATAAAGGTCTGTCCATTCCACTGGATCGCTTTCCGAATAAGTTTGCGAACCAAACGCCTTATCATAGATAACTGTCCCTTGACGAGCCACGATAATCTGTGCTCCAGGGGTGGCACCTTNTACGATGGCATGTTGAACGGTAGAATCAATACGATTTAAAGGCCNCGCATCAAGGCCCACCTCAAAAGGGAGGCCGTACTTCAGTCGAAGTAGCTCTTCAGTTTTCTGACCATCACCAGCCGCTCCCCANTGTCGGAGGTCAACGGGCAAAGTACCTTTGGTTTTTCTTGCACCAAACAAAAATTGGGGCGCGAGCAGTTGCGCATATTCGTTATTCTCATACATCACTAAAATACGCACATTCTCACCTAGACTTGGATAGGTTAACACCCCATACGGATTTGCAAAATGAAGCAGATATACTGGTTTGCCTGTGGCTGATAAACGCTTCAGAAATTCTTGCTCATAGGATTCCAATTTGTAACGCTTCCAAGGNTTCTTGATATTTTGATGAAAGCTTACCACAAAAGCATCTTTGGATGCCATTTCNCTATCGTCCACATCAACCCCATGGTGGTGGGGCATTTCCTGGTAGCGATCGAGATATTGCTTCACCGTTCCCGCAGATTNAAAATCGCCGATGGCGATGTGTAAAAAGTCTTGCTCCAAATTTTTAATTGGAAAAGGCGTAGTCCCTGTTTGCAATAAAGTAGCAGCGTCCCGAATAAGTTTAAACGAAACCCTTTGATTCTCATCCTCCCTCTCAAAAGGACCGTGGTCAGATTCAAGCAATTTGGCATCTGCAGGCTTTTGAGCTTCTAACCAATCCGCATACGCCATGGAGTTCGACTTTGCCACCAAGATTCTTCGAACACGTTCATCAATAGACTTAATACTGATTTTATCTGTTGCTGTAGCAGCAACAAAGGCTTCGGTTGCTTTGGGCACATCCATTGGAAAGAGCAAAATGTCATTTCCCGCGGCAAACGCTTCTAACTCTAATTCGCCTGGAGGAGCAAATGCTGCTGCACCTTTCATATTCAAGGCATCGGTTATAACTAAACCATCATAGCCCCACTGTTCTCTCAAAATACCGTTTATCACCTTGTGCGAGAGACTAGTAGGTTTTCCTGAAGGCTCAATAGAAGGAATATTCAAATGTGCAATCATAATTGCGCTCACTCCCGCGTCTATTGCCCCTTTGAACGGCACCCATTCTACCTCCATCAGTTCTTTCAAAGTTCGATCGACCTTTGGGAGAGTTTTATGACTGTCCTGTTGAGTATCTCCATGCCCCGGAAAATGCTTCCCACACGCTAGCACCCCTTGAGCTTGAATACCCTTTACTACTTCTACACCTAGAGCATTTACGCGATTTGGGTCTGAGCCAAAGGACCGTGCTCCTATGATAGGGTTTCCTGGATTAGTATTAACATCAAGCACTGGAGAAAAACTCATATGCACACCTACAGCGCTGCATTCACGCGCTAGCGCATGACCCAAATCATAGGCATCCATTCCACCTCCAGCTGCACCAACTGTCAATGATGTTGGAAATTTATAGGTACTATCTAGGCGCATGGCCTGTCCCCATTCGGCATCTTGCCCGACTAAGAGCGGCGTTGATGCGGCGCTTTGTAATCGATTTAATAGTTTCTTTTGTCGCTCTGGCCCTCCTTGCATAACAATAACACCTCCAATGTGGTATTCGTTGACCAACTGCTCTAAATCCGCATGATGCTCCTCTCCTTTGTTGCTATAAGCAGCGACCATAAATAATTGGCCAATCTTCTCTTCAAGTGTCATTGCACTTAGTGCAGAATCCACATTAAACGATTGAGCATAAAGACCTTTACCTGGTAACACTACCAGTAATAAGGTTATAATTAGAGCTTTGAGAAAGCGTACTTCCATAGGTCGATAAAGTGCCAAGGGGTTCTTACCTTTGAGATGAGAATATAGAAAGATATGGGACTATTTGAACGACGCCAACCTCGCGGTTTTCAACACCAACCTAGATTTCACGACGAGCGTAAAGATCGTTTGAGAATTTT
>NYXD01000033.1 GCA_002685435.1 Cryomorphaceae bacterium
AGCCACCGTCCTGTTATGATTCATCGTGCGCCGTTCGGTTCCATGGAGCGTTTCGTTGCAGTACTGCTTGAACACTGCGGCGGTAACTTCCCATTGTGGCTCACCCCTGAACAAGTAAAGATTCTTCCCGTTAGCGAGAAGTACAATGAGTACGCGAAAGAAATAGCACAATTCCTAGAAATTTCCGATATTCGCGCCCTCGTAGACGACCGTAACGAAAAGATTGGCAGGAAGATACGTGATGCAGAAGTCACTAAAATTCCTTACATGTTGATCGTTGGAGAGAAAGAAGCGACCAGTGGAGAGCTCAGTGTTCGTCGTCACGGCGAAGGAGATTTGGGTACCATGACCAAAGAAGCATTTGTAACAAGTATCGAGAATGAAATCTCGGAACTTATTGATTAATAGAAGTTTAACTAAAAACAAAAGACCCTGAGAAAAGGCAAAAGAAAGCAGCCAAAAGAGAAACTGGCTGCAAACCACCGCATCAACGACAGAATTAGAGTACCTAAAATTCGACTCGTTGGAGAAAATGTAGAACCGGGAGTATATGAAACTCGTCAAGCGTTGCGCATGGCAGATGATATGGATTTAGATTTGGTCGAAATTTCGCCAAAAGCAGATCCACCTGTATGTAAAATCATTGACTACAGTAAGTTCATGTACGATCAACGCAAGAAACAAAAGGAACTTGCGTCGAAGGCCGTTAAGGTGGTTATTAAGGAAATACGATTTGGCCCAAATACCTCAGATCACGATTACGACTTTAAGAAAAAGCATGCTATCGAGTTTTTGAAAGCAGGCAACAAGGTAAAAGCCTTCGTTTTCTTCCGCGGTCGCTCTATCGTTTTCAAGGACAAAGGTGAAATCTTATTGCTGCGCTTGGCTCAGGACCTTGAAGAATATGGAAAGGTAGAACACATGCCTTCTATGGACGGCAAGAAGATGAACATCACGCTTGCACCCAAAAAATAAGTCACTCCAATCAAAATAAAGTTAGATCATGCCAAAGATGAAAACTAAATCCAGTGCAAAGAAGCGTTTCAAGCTGACAGGTTCTGGTAAGATCAAAAGAAAACATGCTTTCAAGTCACACATTTTGACGAAGAAAGCAACCGACCAGAAACGTCGTTTGACAAAATCTGGTCTTGTAGCTGATGCTGATGTTGCAAACATCAAGAAGCAGCTTGGAATGAAATAATTCCATTGAGTTAATTAATAACCCTGTGCTGGGTAACTAAACCTTCTTGAGACAGTAGAAGTACCTCTCGCAAAAAATTAAAAATTATGCCACGTTCAGTAAACTCTGTAGCCTCGAGAGAGCGCAGAAAAAAATTGATGAAACACGCCAAAGGATACTTTGGCCGTCGTAAAAATGTTTGGACTGTTGCTAAGAATGCTGTTGAGAAAGGTCTCACGTATGCTTACCGCGACCGTAAGAACAAAAAACGCACATTCCGTGCATTATGGATTCAGCGTATTAACGCTGGTGCTCGTTTGCACGGAATGTCTTACTCACAATTCATGGGTAAGGTGAAAAAAGCGAACATTGAATTGAACCGTAAGGTATTGGCGGATTTAGCCATGAACCACCCGGAAGCGTTCAAAGCGATCGTTGATAAGGTGAAGTAATAAATCAGATTGGAGACTTAGAAGCGCCTCGTTCCTTATGGAACGGGGCGTTTTACTTTTTAAGCAATCGATGATTTTGAAATTGATAGACAAGAATGGGGCCTGAAGGTGTTTCCATACGGTCTAGAATCTCCGCATCAAGCGCCGGTAGATCGTGCGCGTACAACCACTTAACATCTTTTTCCTCACGCCAAGGACCGGGTACGTTTAACTCTGCAGGTACCACATTAATGTAATCAAATAATCCCGCAATCTCGTGATGAGCAGGATCTGCTATAATGGCATTAGGTGTGCCGGATTGCACTAATTTTCCGCCTCGAATCACCCAAAGGGTATCTGCGACAAGCAGTGCGTCCGCAGGATCGTGTAAAACCAACAGTGCTGCACTTTTCGAGCGCTTAATCATCGCTTTCATATCCAATAGAATGGCGCTCTTTGTTCTGAGATCTAGCTGAGCTAAACTCTCGTCCATCAGCAATACGGGTGGGTCTCCAGCCATCGCTTTCGCAATACTTACCCGTTGGCGTTGTCCACCACTCAGGGTACGCGTAATTTGACCTGAGAATGAGGTTAGATTCATGGATCGCATTAATTCCTCTACGCGAGCCTCACGCTCGGGCTCATCCATACGCAGGATATGGTGAGCGATATTCTCTTCAATGGTTAACATGCTCTGTAAGTCGTCCAATTGAGGTACCCAACCGGCTTTCTTTTCATCCAAAACCAAACGCTTCTTGCGTGTCTCGACAGGGTCTCCGCTTATACTGACACTTCCTGACAAAGGTTCTAATTCCCCTCGAAGTAAGCGCATTAAAGTGCTTTTACCCGCACCCGAGGGACCAACCATAACTACTATTTCACCTGGCTGAATGGAAGCGCTACCGAATTTAAAAATATCGTCCTCACCGTAAGCGAAACGCAGCGCATCAAATTGTACTAAGGGTGTTTGCATATGTACCTAAACAAAAAAACCGCCCCAAAGTTGGAGCGGTTAATATGGAATCCCAATCTATTATAGGTGAATCACCTCATCGTAGGCTGCAGCAGTAGCCTCCATGAAGGCTTCACTTAGCGTTGGGTGAGGATGAACTGTTTTTAGAATTTCGTGACCGGTAGTTTCCAACTTACGGGCAACTACGGCTTCAGCAATCATCTCTGTAACATTTGCGCCAATCATATGTGCGCCCAAAAGCTCTCCATATTTTGCATCATAAATTACTTTAATAAAGCCGTCTTTATGACCGGATGCAGATGCCTTACCGGAGGCCGAGAATGGGAATTTGCCCACTTTCATTTCGTAACCTGCTTCTTTTGCTGCTTTCTCAGTCATACCGACTGAGGCAACTTCAGGGAAACAATAGGTACATCCTGGAATATTCCCATAGTCAAGTGCCTCAACGTGTAATCCCGCTAATTTCTCAACACATAGAATGCCTTCTGCAGAAGCAACGTGTGCTAAAGCTGGACCTTTAACAATGTCACCAATAGCAAAGTAACCCGGTACATTGGTTTGGTAAAAATCATTCACCAAAATGCGACCACGATCAGAAGCGATACCTACCTCTTCTAGACCAATACCTTCTATATTCGGAGCAATACCTACTGCAGATAATACTACATCAGCTTCAAGTTGCTCTTCTCCTTTTTTCGTCTTCACGTTTACAATGCAACCTTTACCCGAAGTATCAACTCCAGTTACTTCTGCATTCGTCATGATTTTGACTCCTGATTTTTTAAATGTGCGCTCCAGCTGCTTGCTCACGTCTTCGTCTTCAACTGGAACGATGTTCGGCATGTACTCAACGATGGTCACATCCGTACCCATGCTGTTGTAGAAGTAGGCAAACTCAATACCAATCGCCCCTGAACCTACAACCACCATTTTCTTTGGTTGCTTCTCTAAGGTCATCGCTTTACGGTAACCGATGATTTTCTTACCGTCTTGCGGTAAGTTTGGAAGTTCTCTTGAACGCGCACCTGTAGCAATGATGATGTGCTGACCAGAATAGACTGTCTCTTTTCCTGCTTCGTCAGTTACAGCGACTTTTTTACCAGGCTGCACTTTACCAAACCCGTTTAAAACGGTAATTTTATTTTTCTTCATCAAAAACTGAACACCACCGCTCATACCATTCGCAACTTCGCGCGAACGATTTACAACCGCATTAAAGTCTTTATCGTATTCTTTGATTTTGATTCCAAAGTCTTCTGCATGCTTTACATATTCGAAAACTTGAGCACTTTTAAGCAGGGCTTTTGTAGGAATACATCCCCAGTTAAGACAAACGCCACCTAGGTTCTCCTTTTCTACTACTGCCGTTTTGAATCCCAATTGAGATGCACGAATGGCAGTTACATAGCCACCGGGGCCTGACCCCACAACGATTACGTCAAAATCCATTTATTTTTCTTTTAAATGAGCGTGCAATTTAAGGCCAAAACCTTAACTCTTACGCATGGCAATACAGGATATCTCAACATTCACATTTTTTGGCAATGTTTTCACCGCTATCGTTTCTCTTGCTGGGAAAGGTGGTTGAAAATATCCTCCATAAACGCCATTAACTTCTTCAAAATGGTCCATAGAACTTAGAAAAACACTCGTCTTTACAACAGAATTAAAGTCAGCTCCGCCTGCTAATAAAACAGCCTGTAGATTTTTCATGACCCTGTGTGCCTCTTCTGTGATTGAATTTCCCAAAGCCATTTCACCGGTATGCGGATCCATGGCAATTTGCCCGGAGGTGAAAATTACATCCCCCCAACTTACTCCTGCGCTGTACGGACCTATGGCCGGTGCCAACCCCTTTCCTTCAATTGCTTTTTTCATCGTTTTATCGGTAGATTTAATTTACCCCTACCGAATTTAACTCATATTTGCCCACATGAAGGTGCTTCTCATTGATAATTACGACAGCTTTACCTACAACCTAGTCCATTATTTGGAAAAATCAGGTGCAGAGGTCGTGGTTTACCGCAATGACGCAAAAGAGTTGAATTCGTTGATTTTTGATGCATTCGACGGTGTTGTTCTAAGCCCTGGACCAGGGCTACCAGAGGAAAGCGGACAACTCATGTCGCTCGTTGCGCAATGTTTTGGGCGGCTGCCTATATTGGGTGTTTGCTTGGGCATGCAGGCACTTGTGCTGCACACTAGTGGCAAACTGTACAATAGAAAAGGCATCATGCACGGCCGTTCAACAACATTAAAAGTGCTCGATGAAGGTGTACTCTTAAAAGGTGTCACAGAATTCCAGGTAGGACTTTACCACAGTTGGGCAGCAGAACGAGAAAAGCTTAAAGGATGGACATTATCTGCTGTGGCTCTCGAAGAAGGGGCACCTATGGTAATCGAATCGAAATCGGATAAAGCCTACGGTGTTCAATTTCATCCAGAAAGTGTTCTAACCCCTCAAGGATTGCGGATGATTACAAATTGGTTGGCTTTACTTCATTAAAAATCAATAGCAGTACGTCTACGTTGGGTCTTAACCTGACGGAATTGTTGGTTTTTAAGATTGATACCGATCATGTACGAACGCGTTGCACCGAACGGCACCCATGTGATTTTCATTTCCCAACAATGTAAATCGCGCGTCGCATTTATGGAGGTGAAACCTGCAGTACGATCGGCGATNTCTATACCTGTACGGTAATTTAATGACCAGTNATCCGTTGGGCGATACGAACCGGAAACNCTNATACTGTGTGCAGCGAATTCACTTTGAAANACAGGACCGCTTNCTCCAATCTCGCCTTCAGTGACTNTAGTNAGNAGGCGTAANTCGTAATTCAAGCGCANGTTCCAATCTGAACGCANNGGAACGAGATCCGGNTANTGGTAATAATCAATATCGCCGGTCGTAAANGNCCCNCCTCTTCGCTCCAANNCAACCGCCTCNCGNCTATTNCCTTTATTACTCTTAAGTTGCGTNCTNGCNGAGAATTGTGACGATCTATGAATNAGCGGAGNCTGATTTAAACGAAATGCTAAGGTTGAAATACGTTCGCCTTGCACATCATAACCGTAAGGATCGAACTGGCCCTGGTACGTTAGCCGCAATTTTTGGTTGAACAAAGAACTCGCAGCGGTTACACGAAAAATATTCCAATTAAAGCCATCCTGTGCAGCGAGGTTATAATTCGTGTTGATATTAAATCGCTCAAGCAACTTTACCTTTTTTGTAGCGCCTGTCGTATCACTTCGGTCGATGATCTTGGCCTCTAAATTATTATCAATAGCAAAAGTGATTGCACCATTGCTTCCTCTTCCGGGTGAACCGTATAAAAAGCCGTTGTACCTATTGTAGTATAGACTGTTTCCTAAAGTATCTGTGAAATTCTGGTAATAGTTCCACTGCTCGGTACCAAAGTCGGGCCTAAAATTGAAGGAAGCACGCGGCGTAATCATGTGACGTACCGCTTTTACCGGGCCCTTTGAAAACAAGAACGTACCATAAATCTTAGTATTCAATGATGCATTCACACCAAAATCCCGAACGGAAATAAATCCACTTACCGTATCTGTAAGTACCCCTTTATTCTGTGCCGGATCAAATGCATAATCGTATTGCTGAAAATACCAACGTTCTGTATAATTCGCTGATGGACTGAAAGTAATGTATTTGAAAAGCTTCGCATTTGTGGATAATGATGTCGTATGCTTTACCCCGTATTGACCATATTCGCGAAGCACATCGTTCAGGTTATAACCGGCTAAAGAATCCAGTTTTTCGCTAATCGTTCCTAAATTTCCTTTTAGTCTTCCTTCGGCAACCGAGCTGTAATTCATGCCGAGCTTGTCGTACCATTGGCTTTTACCATCATTGGTTTTCAGTGGGAAGAACCGAGGGACATTGAAAGATGCTTTAGGTAAGTTCGTTGTAAAACGCTGTGTACCGTTATTCTGAGTATGGTTTCCACTAACGGTTAAATTCGCTCGACCAAACCGCTGGTTATAAGTAATACTCGAATTCATGGTATTATTAGTCGTACTCATTGTACCATTGAGTAGGTCCTGAGGATTTGCACTGTTCTTAAAGAAATTCGGATTTTGCAAATTAACGTTGGCGTTGAATTTTCGAGTGGGATGCGCTTTTGCGTCCTGCCGATGCGTCCATCGAATACTAAAATTCTTCGTGATGTCGTATCCACCAAAGGGCTCAAAAATGGGTAACCCTCTGCGCTGATTGCGGTACTGGTACGAAAAGTTTCCATTGTAACGGTAGCGCTTTCTGTAATTCGTAGTCGCTTGCAATGCCCAAGAACCGCGTAGGTATAGATCTCCACGTAATTCGAGGTCTATAAAGTCATTAATAGGGAAATACCAGCCTCCATTTACAATCCCGACACCCTGCGATGGAGAATTTTGAAAACTCGGCATCAACAAACCTGAAATACTGGGTTTTTCCAAATTCGTTGGAAAGTACCCGTACGGAATCACTAGCGGTGTGGGTATACCGAAAAATTCGAAATGCGCAGGCCCCGTGATGATACGTTCGCCTAAGACTACTTTACTTTTGTTTGTTTTAATCTGAAAATGCGGCTCCTCGTGTGAACAGGTGGTGAATCCGGTACCCGCCATAAATAAGGTGTTCGAATCCACTTTTTTCACCGCCTCTCCGTTGAGGTAGTTCTCACCTTC
>NYXD01000034.1 GCA_002685435.1 Cryomorphaceae bacterium
TGAGGCTTTTAGTAGCTCCGAAGGGAATCAAACCCTTATCTCAGGCTCCGGAAACCTGCATTCTATTCGTTGAACTACGGAGCCAAACTTAATTGGCGAATATCGGTTAATTAGCCGATTACTGCGCCGCTATCTGCGCCGTTTTCTGGAGCCATTAATCTCAAGCTTCCGTCTCCATCTTCTGCCATTAATAGCATACCCTGGCTTTCAACACCTCGAATTTTACGCGGTGGTAAGTTCATTAGTACCGTCACCTTTTTACCCACCATTTCTTCTGGGCTGAAATGTTCGGCAATACCTGAAACTATGGTGCGTTGATCCAGTCCTGTATCTACTAAAAACTTCAATAGACGATCCGCTTTAGGAACGCGTTCTGCTTCGAGAATGGTTCCCACTCTCAAGTCCATAGACATGAATTGATCAAAAGAAATATCGTCTTTCTGTGGCATATGTGTCTTTTCAGTAGTTGAAGGTGCCTTTGCTGCCTCATTTGCTGCAGCCGATGCTTGCAACTTTTGACGCTGCGCCTCAACTTGTTCATCTTCAATTTTTGAGAATAATAAGGCGCTTTCGCCCAATTGCGTTCCCGCAGGAACTACGATTTCTTGATTGGATTTCTCCCAGTTTGGCACGCCGTTCTGGTTCAGCATACCCCGTAATTTCGAGACAGTAGTTGGCAGAAAAGGTTCAAAAACGATGGATGCAATACCCATAATCTGAGTAGCAACGTACAAAGCCGCTCCCGCTCGGGCAGGATCTTGCTTGTATACCTTCCATGGCTCTTGCTCTTGCAGGTATTTATTTCCTAATCGGGCCACATTCATTGCTTCATTTAAAGCATCGCGGAATTTAAAGGCATCTAATGACTTTGCAATTCTACGACCGCATTGTGTCATTGTCGCTAACGCTTCACGATCGGCATCCGAAAGTACGCCGGGCTCTTGTACCACACCGTCAAAATATTTATGCGTGAGTACCATTACACGATTCACAAAATTACCGAGACCTGCTACCAATTCACTATTGTTACGCGTTTGGAATTCTGCCCAAGTGAAGTCGTTGTCTTTTGTTTCGGGCATCGTTGCGGTCAATGTATAGCGTAAAACATCTTGCTGCCCAGGGAAATCCTGTAAATATTCATGCAACCAAACCGCCCAATTCTTAGAAGTACTTAGTTTACGGCCTTCTAAATTCAAAAATTCGTTTGCCGGTACTGCCGTAGGCATGGCATATTCGCCGTGCTGCTGAAGCATCGCAGGGAAAATGATACAGTGAAAAACGATGTTGTCTTTCCCAATAAAATGAATGATTTCTGCATCATCACCTTTCCAATATGCCTCCCAAGTATCCGGGAGCAATTCCTGTGTAGCGCTGATGTATCCTATAGGTGCATCAAACCAAACGTACATGACTTTACCCTCAGCACCTTCCACCGGCACGGGCACACCCCAGTCTAAATCGCGGGTCATGGCGCGCGGTTGTAATCCATCACCGGCATTCAACCAACTCATGCATTGCCCCATGACATTAGGCTTCCAACCTTCGCGGCTTTCTAGAAAAGCCCTTAGCTCACCTGACAATTCATCCAACGGTAAGAACCAGTTCGTCGTATTACGTAATTCTGGGACTGCGCCACTTAACGTTGATTTGGGTGCAATGAGNTCTGTAGCGTTCAACGATGTACCACAACTTTCACATTGATCTCCGTACGCATCAGCTGCATGACATTTNGGACATTCTCCTGTGATGTAACGATCCGCTAANAANTGACCCGCTTCAGNATCAAAATATTGCTGCGTTTCTTTNGCNACGAGNGCCNCCTTNTCNANGAGGTTCGTNAANAATTCCTTGCGCNTTTNTNTGGTGCTGNTNNCTNGANGTNCGACTGTANTGNTCAAANGNAATTCCNAATTCTTCAAANGCNNCNTTCATCATNNCATNGTAGCGGTCNACNACGTCTTGNGGNGTANTNCCTTCTTTCTTTGCTTTGATTGTGATTGGCACTCCNTGCTCGTCAGAGCCACAAACGAACTTTACATCACGTCCCCGCATTCGCAAATACCTAACGTAGATATCTGACGGAAGGTAACACCCCGCGAGGTGACCTATGTGAACGGGACCGTTAGCATACGGCAATGCCGCAGTAACCATGATTTTTTTGTTCGAACTCATGCTTTTTTGAAACGTTTAAAGCTTACCGCGAAGATAATGCGCTTTTATTGGGTATTTTTCGGCTAATGAAACAAACCCTACCCAATTTTTTACAATCCGGAGACACTATTGGGATCAGTGC
Source organism: Cryomorphaceae bacterium (assembly GCA_002685435.1). The sequence continues at coordinate 2,294 of NYXD01000034.1, forward strand.
CACGGCCAGATTCGCAACGGCTGAATCGCTCGCAATCGCAAAACGACTAATAGAGTCCGAAGGGCTCAACTGTTACTATGCACCTGAAATTTCTAAGCAGCACCATCAGGTAGCAGGNACGATTACAGAACGCGTGCAGCACTTTAATGCCCTTATTCACAATCCTGATATCAAGGCCATATGGAACATTAGAGGAGGGTACGGCAGTGCAGAAATTGTAGATTTAGTGGACTGGGAAGCGCTAATCGCTCAACCCAAATGGCTGATCGGTTTTTCCGATTTCACCACCTTTCTGTGTCACGGCGTCCAAAAAGGGATTGCAACCCTGCATGCCCCGATGCCCATCAGTTTTTCTACTACCCACCCTGACGCACTTACAGCAACATTCAATGTACTGCGTGGTAAAGAAGATGCGTTGCACTGTGTACTGCCTAAAAATATTCATGGACAGATCATAGCGGGGAACCTCAGTGTGATCGCCAGTATTTTGGGTACTCCCAGTCTCCCTAGTTTAGATGATTGTGTACTCATNATTGAGGACCTTGACGAATACCATTACCACCTCGACCGCATTCTTTTAACGCTTCGACGCCGAGGCGCATTTAATAGATTACGCGCTGTAGTTTTAGGTGAATTTTCTGATATACACGACCATGAGATCCCATGGGGCGCTACTATTGCTCAAACCTTAAAGAAACATTTTGAAGCTGAAGGTGTCCCTTTCTTTACCGACCCTATCATTGGTCATGGTAAAGAAAATTGGCCCATCATTCTACAGTCTATATAACCCCGTTGACTTGCAGTATTTCAAATAAGCAAAGGCTGTTTTGCAATGCAAGCATGTACATCTTTAAGTTCTACACATTCGTAGGATTCCTCGCGGACCTTCGCCATCTTATTAAAATGAAGACGTATCAAATTTATGAGGAACGCGCCGCAGAATTATTGCAGCGCATGGGGCATACCCTGCTGTATCAGAACTACCGATCTGGACGTTCGCAAATTGATCTCATCACACAGCTCGACCGCTGTTTGTACATAGTGGAAGTAAAATACCGGTCCTCAACTGTTACAGACTATGAAAATTGGGTGAGTCAGCGGCAATGCCAACGATTGTTGCAGGCCGGCGTACGCCTTGTTGGCCCATTTCAATGCACTGAAATTAAATTACTCCTTGTTGCCTATCAAGGTGAGGATTCAGATCCTGAAATAATCCCCCTCGCTGTTAACTAAAGTTCCACGTAACTGCCTGTGCTGAAGCAAGACCGCCTACCTTTGCAAAAAAGTACTAAGCCATGCGCAACAGTCGCTCCAATAACAGAAGCCCAAANAAAGGCGGCACAACTAACCGATTTGCTGAAGGAAGCAGAGGTCCACGTTCGTTTGATAATGACGACCGCAACAGCGGTACAAAAAAAGAATTCAAAGGCGGCGCNGCGAACTACAAGCGTGTGAAACGTCGTAATGCAGAGGATATCGCTAGCACCAGCGGCGAAATGCGCTTNAATAGGTTTCTTTCACATGCTGGCATTTGTAATCGACGTGAAGCAGATGATTTGATCGCTGCGGGCCTCGTACAAGTGAATGGTAAAGTGATCGTCACCATGGGCTATAAAGTGCAGCCAACCGATGAGGTTAAATACAACGGCTCTCTGATTAAAAGTGAGAAAAAGAAATACTTGGTCCTTAACAAGCCCAAAGGCTTTATCACCTCTATCACTGACAAGAAAGCTAAGAAAACTGTAGAAGAATTGGTCGGGAATGCGTGTCGAGAAAGACTGTATCCTGTGGGAAGTATGGACCGTACTAGTACAGGTGTTTTGCTCTTTACGAATGACGTAGATCTAGCGAAAAAGATGGCGCACCCAAAAAACGGTGCGGTACAAATCATCAGCGTCGTATTAGATAAACCACTTCAAAAAACACATCTCACTGCGATCGCAAAAGGAATGGAGTTGGAAGACGGTAAAATAGATGTTGAAGAAATAAAATACATCGACGAACGTACGAAACGTGAGGTGGGTTTACGTTTACACAGTGGTAAGCACCGTATTGTGCACCGCATCTTTGATAAGTTGGGCTACACCATTGAAAAAATGGACCGCGTCTCATACGCAGGCTTTACGAAAAAGAATCTGAGTCGCGGACAATGGCGTTTTCTAGATCCTAAAGAAGTAGATTTTCTAAAAACCAGGTAGCCCGTGAAGCGAGCGCTAATTTTTATAGGATATTTCGCGCTCATCCTTATGCTTGTTGTAGCAGGGGGTGCAGGTTATCTTTATTACAATCAAGATAAAATAATCAGCGGCGGTATTTCAAAGCTCAATGAGCAGTTGAAAGCACCGGTGGAAGTAAGTACCATAGAATTGGATCTATTTTCAGGATTTCCGCGAGTTCGAATCGTACTCAATGCGGTTACCATAGCGGATCCTTTTGGCAACCAAAAACCGCTAGTTAAGGCCGAGGAAGTTGGCTTAGGGATGAATGTTCTAGAAGTGATTCGTGGAACTTATACCATAGAAGAATTGGCGGTTAGCACGGGAGAAATTCACTTAACGCGTTCAAGTCGAGGCGATAATTGGGATTTACTAAATACTACCGATTCATCAAATGCTGATATAAACCTGCGGTACTTCGAGGCTATTGATGTGAATGTGACTTATGACAACGTTTTTGATAAGTCTTATTACAGCAGCTCCATCAACACTTTGTATGCGTCCGGTCTCATTGGGAATCGTACCGAGCTGTCTCTGAAGGTAGATTTAGCTGCTACTAACGCAACCCTCGCCGGTGAAATTTTCCTTGTTAATGCCCCAATAGCAGGAAGTATCGAACTAATTATTGACCAAGAGTGGGCGCTTTCTACAAGTGACTTAACACTCGACGGGGCTCGGATCAATCTAGATCTTAATCAAGATGGAGGAAAGATAAGTGCGGTACAAACGGACATTCCAAAAGCACTTAGCTATGTACCTCTGTTCGAGATTCCTGATGAAATTGAAATCAACGGCTTACGCGCAGATTGGGGCTGGGCCGGAACTTGGGACCAGTGGGTGCTCGAATTCGATACGAAGAATACTACTTTGAATTACAACGGAATTGCAGTGCCTTCGCTTTCCTGTAAAGGACAGTGGCGTTGGGGTAGCGTTCCTGAGCTGAGTATACCTTCACTTGCATTGGAAACCAATACAGGTGAGATTACCGGTACCCTCGAATTAAAGGGGAACGCTCCTACCCTTTACACCCATCTAGAGGGCGGGTCCAACCTAAGCGAACTGTTTGATTTCATTGAAACGGATCTTCTTGTGAACCCCATGGGCTTCTGGAAAGGTGATAACATTTCGCTTACACAAGGTTTTCGTTCTTGGGAAGATTTTACGCCTGTCGGTAGCCCCATTTTTAAAGGAGATATTTCTTTGTTCGAAGGCGCCTTTGCACTGGCTGGTAGTAACATCTCGTTTGAAAAAGTCGAAGCGGAATTAGGTATCGACGGTCGGAATGTTCAAATCGATCGGTGTTTCTTGCAAAGTGGAGAAAACACAGCCGTAGTCACTGGGACTATTTATAATGCATTAGAGGCGAGCGGCTACCCAAAGGTTGTTTTAAGCCTAGAAAGCCCTACTATTTCTATTGATCCTTTGCTGTATTGGGAATTCGAAGATGACGAACTCGACGAAGAAACCAGTTTCGATTATTCCGTCGCTGTTAAGGTAGACCATGTCAAGCTTGGTGATTTCAATGGCGCGAATCTAGTGGGTACTGTTTATAATCGAGGTAACTGGATCATAGGAGACGCCATGCGTATTGACGGTTGTGATGGAACGCTAGGTGGAAATTGGGCACTGTACGAAGTCGGTTCCGACAATGTACTTAAAGGAGATGTATTCGTACAGTCTATAAAATTGGACCAATTGCTTGCCAGCTTCAACAGTTTTGATATTGAAGATTTAAATGCCTCTAATCTGCTGGGTGAAGCCAGTGCTACTGCCACTGTTTCACTAGCCTTTGATAGTGAATGGGAGCAACACAGTACTAAAACCGATATCAAAGGAGAAGGAGCGATTAAAGGCGGTACGTTGCAGAATTATGCACCACTGCAGGAGTTAAGCGCTTTTATCGATAAAGGTGAATTGGATAAAATTGAATTTCCCTACCTCGCTTCTACATTTCGTGTCCACGGAGATACACTGCTACTCCCTGAAATGGAAGTGAAAAATAGTGCACTGAATCTTTGGGTGAACGGCTGGCAAAATCTAGAAACCGATGACCTCCGTTATAGCGTTCGACTCGGCCTGAAAGATCTCGCCATGCGAGGTAAAAATTCAAATAGAGATTTAGGGAATTGGATCGGAGAGGCAGAGAACGAAAATCAACCTTATGTCCGACTGATTGTAGGTTGTAATTTAGATGACGTGTGTATAAGTCTTGACCGAGAACGGATCAATCGTAGCTTCAAGGAAGCCCTTCAACAGGAAAGAGAAGACTTGAAAAACATCTTTAAAAAGCCTGAAGAATCGACGACCGAACCTACGCCAGGTAGCGGGACCTTCGAATTACTATGGCCAGAACAAGATAGCCTTGAGGTTCGTTTTACTCATTAGTTTCGAATAATGCATCTAAGGTACCCTGTGAGAGCGGGTGGTACGACGGCCGTGCTTTTTTATAAATCTCACGTGCCCATTGCTGACGTTTCTCGTCGCCATTCAGCATACTTTCATACATAGGCACAATAAATTTTCTGCGCCCCACCTTCACTAAAAACTCTTCCACTGTCTTATTGTAGATAGCACGATCGAAACCTTCGTAATCTGTCTTTAAAATAGCTGAAAACCATGCCGCGACTATCTCAGGATTCGGGCTTCCACTAAAACCGTAATTCTCGTCGGCTAATGCATAATGACCCACCGTTGCTCCACCCGCTTCTAGGCCGCGTATATAACGCAACCACTCGTGGGTCGACCAAAACTTAGTGGTTTCAAATTCCGCATAACACATCTGTTTCACATCGGGTGCTTCAGGTGCCGTGCTCAGCATCATTTTCACAGCTTCGTCCACAATAAAGAATCTGTTGGATGCTGGGAATGGACAATTCATTGGAAGTCCTTTTCCATAGACCCATTGATCCACACCAATAGCATCCCACTGTTCTTGAGTCAACAGCTGCGCTAACTCTTGTAAAAACTGCTCCGTTACCATAGTTTTGAATCGGTACTTCTCGAAATAACCTTTGATAAAGGCATCCCAAGAGTCTCTTCCCACGGTCTGTTCGCACAATTTTAAGAAATGAAAACCTTTATCATAGGCAATGGCATTTACCCCGTCGTCGGGATTTTTACCTGCCAAGTCCTGCTTCAAAATGGTGGCCTCTGGATCGTTCTCCAACATATGCGCCAATTCTTTTTGGAGATCATCATAACTCAATGCGACAAGCATATCCGCGAAATCGGGACCATAAACCCGCTCCATAATGCGCATTTCGAAGTAGACTGTAAAACCTTCGTTGAGCCAGAAATCGTTCCAAGTTCCATTGGTAACAAGATTCCCACTCCAACTGTGGGCCAATTCATGAGCAATGAGACTCACTAAACTTAAATCCCCAACCACAACCGTGGGTGTAAGGAACGTCAAACGAGGGTTCTCCATTCCACCAAAGGGAAAACTCGGCGGCAATACCAGCATATCGTAACGACCCCAATAATAGGGTCCGTAAAGTTCTTCGGCATTTTCGATCATCTTCTCCGTCTGACCAAATTCGAAAGCTGCATTGCGCACCATTTCGGGTTCAG
>NYXD01000035.1 GCA_002685435.1 Cryomorphaceae bacterium
CCCGTGGCTCGTGCGAAGGATTCACAAAAATCTAGTACAATCAAGAAATACCCAGGATAACCCGTTCGTGCAATGGTCTCAAGCTCAAAGTCTAAACGTTCGCTAATTTCCGTTGATAAGTCTTCATAGCGCGTTTTCGCACCTTCGTAAGTCAAATGTCGTAAGTATGCATTTTCGCCACGTTGTCCCCCATCAATCTTGTCTTGAGGATCTTGGAATTGCTCGGGAATATCGAATTCAGGCAGCAATACATCGCGCTCAAGAGGATACAACTCTATTTTATCTAAAATTTCTTTAGTTGTGTTGAGTGCTTCAGGCAAATCGGAAAACAGCTCAACCATTTCCTCTTTACTCTTGAAATAAAACTCTTGATTAGGGAATCCGTAACGGAAACCTCGACCACGGCCTATTGGGGTACTCTTTTGTGCGCCCTCTTTAACACAGAGGAGGATGTCGTGCGCCTCCGCATTTTCCTGGGTTAAGTAGAACGTATTGTTAGCAGCAATGTATTTGATGCCGTATTCTTTGGCGTATTTAAGTAATTGTAGATTGACATGATCCTCTTCATCAAGGCCGTGACGGTTCAATTCCAAGTAAAAATCCTCACCAAACTGATCCAGCCACCATTCCAGAGCTTCTCGTGCCTGTACTTCACCCACATTTAGATAGAGGTGCTGTATTTCTCCGCGTAAGCCTCCGCTTAAAACAATCAAATCTTCTTTATTTTCAAGAAGGAAAGCCTTATCAATTCTCGGAACATAGTAAAAGCCGTTCAACATGCCTTCACTACTGAGCTTTGCAAGATTGTGGTACCCTTTTTTGGTTTTGGCTAGAATTACGATTTGATAACCATCGTCTTTTTTACTGCGATCGAGCCTGTCTTCACAAACGAAGAATTCGCAACCTATAACACCAACAAACGGATATTCTTGAAGTGGCTCATTCGATGCTCCACTTTTTACTTTTTGATTATGCTCATAGGCCTCTCGGTTTCCAGGAACCGACATAACCGCGCGGTTAAAGTGAAACGCGCCCATGATATTGCCTAGATCAGTCAATGCAACCCCTGAGTGACCGTTCTCCACTGCCGCTCTTACTAATTCACTAACAACAGTCGTAGCTTGTAAAATAGAAAATTGACTGTGGTTGTGTAAGTGTGCAAAATCAACATCGGCAGCGTGGAGGTTTGAAGTAGCAGTAACTTCAGTCGTTTCATCTCCACCCACTCCTTTAGCCCTCTTTTTACGCGCTTCGTCAACAGCCAAACCTATTGCCTTAATAGGTGCTGTATTTACGGCATAGAATCCATCGAGAAAGTCGGTAGGTTTACCTATGGCCTCCGGTGTAATGACCTTTAAACGCAGTAACTCTAGAAAAACACGAGCCGTTGCCTCGACGTCGAAGGCAGCATTATGAGCCTCCGCGAAACCTTCTCCAAACAAATGAACGTGAAGTTCTTCGAGTTTTGGTAGTTTAAACTTACCTCCTCGTCCACCAGGTAACTCACATAATTTGGCCGTCGTTTCGGTACATGAGTCTAAAGATTTTTTTGCGTCCAACGGATTGANACCCTTGATTCTGTAGTATTCACAACCGGTTACATTAAGATCAAAATTGACATTGTGCCCNACAAGGTATTCGCACTTTTCAAGNGCCGTTTCAAAAATCGTTAAAACATCCTCGAGCGGTTTTCCCTCGCTCTTNGCGCGTTCCGTAGAAATACCGTGCACTTTTGTTGCGTTAAACGGTATATCAAATCCGTCTGGATAAATAATATGATCCTGAACTTCCACCAGCGCGCCGTTCTCATCGTGGATTTGCCATGCCAATTGAACCACACGAGGCCAATTATNAAGGTCCGTAATGGGGGCATTCCAATTNTTTGGAAAACCGGTNGTNTCAGTATCAAATATTAAAAACATAGAGGCGTAAAGTCCTAATGAGGTACTCTCAAAGCTAACAAAACTANACGCCTTCCTAAAGNAGTGTGAATAACTATTGACTACTTCTTACAACGCNNATAAAGAGNNGATTACGATTCNTTTANNGGATAAAAAGGATGCNNATCTTGGGGTAAAGAAGCNAACGGATGCGCNNCGGAATCTAACGGNCTGATCTGTGATTCACGCATNCNATGAACNATACNAATCGCAGCNTGTGCGTCNCGCTCTGAAAAGCCTTCACCGTTGAGAATGTGCGCATAAGAACGCGAATGTAATTCTGTAAAGCCTTCGGTAAAATCGAAAGACCATTGATCGAAACGTAAACTACGGTGGATTCTACCCTCATTTTGCACAACCACTTCAGGTAATGTTGCCGCATTAATGCTCAGAAACCACCGAACATTTGCGTTTTTAAAAGACAAGACTCCTGAAGCTCGATCGTGAGAACGGACATGTACTTTTTGATGCTGGACTGGACCAAAAATCCAATGCAACATATCAAAGAAATGTACCCCGATGTTTGTAGCAATTCCACCACTTTTTTCTTCATCACCTTTCCAAGAAGCATAATACCAATTACCCCGAGAGGTGATGTAGGTCAGCTCCACGTCAAAGATGTGAGTAGGATTCGATTCTAATTGGTCTTCCACTTCCTTCTTTAGAGCGATTACCCGTTCATGCAAGCGCAATTGAAGTATCGTAAATACCTTTTTATCAGTACTTTGACTAACCGAACTTAAACCATCTATATTCCACGGCCTTAGCGTCAAAGGCTTTTCGCAAATGCAGTGTGCATTCATGCGGAGTGCGTACCGAATATGACTGTCATGGAGATAATTAGGAGAACAAATACTGATATAATCTACTCCCTGTCCACGCTCCGAAAGCTTGTTCAAATGCCTATCGAATCTCTCAAATTCTGTAAAAAATGCTGCCGAAGGGAAATAGGCATCTAAATGCCCTACACTATCACTGGGGTCATAGGCTGCAACCAACTCCCCTCCTACATCTTTTATTGCTTTTAGATGCCTTGGAGCGATATATCCTGCTGCTCCTATCAGCGCGAAACGCTTCATTTACCCTATTCTTTGATCGTACGTAGATCCCATCGATGGATTTTCGCCCATTAAGCGTGCCATCATTTGCTTTTTCACAATATTGAAAATAACCATGTGTACATCTTCAGTAACTTCCATATCCATGACGGGTGCGTGTACATTGATGGTCGCAATTTGTGCAATTTTACCCCCGTTAAAACCACTTAAAGCGACTGTAGTAGCACCTTGCTCATTCGCATATTCCATCGCCGCTACTACGTTTTTACTGTTGCCAGAGCCACTAATACCGATGACTAGATCGTGCGGTTGCAAGAAATTTTTCAGAGGCTCTATAAAAATGCTATCCCAGCCGATATCATTGGCAATAGCCATCATTGAGGGAAGGTTATCGTTTAAACAGATCATCTTGAATCGTTTGTCCAATCCATAGCTGGCCCCCTTTAAGAAATCGCCAGCGGCATGAGAGGCAGAAGCACCAGATCCACCATTACCCATGGTGTAAATGTTCCCTCCCTTTTCATAGGTTGTATGAAAGGCATCAACTAATTGGTCCAAGCGAGTTGGATCTAAAGCGTCGAGCGTTGTTTTAACGAGGTCAATATATTCTTGTGCATTCATGTCTTGATGTAATTACGAATTGGCCACTAAAATAACTGAATTATTTGCGCCATCGTATAAATCCTACTACACTCATTGCAGAATATATTACCATGAGCGCTGCATACACCCATAGACCCTTTACACCGTAAAGGATAACCGAAGCGATGTTTAAAGGAATCCAGTAATGGAAGGCAGTACGAATTCTTTTAGCTTCCTGCCAAGTCGCCCACAATCCAAAAACGGTAGTAAAAGCGTCAAAATAGGCGTATGATACACCAGGCAATGTATTCAGAGCACATCCTAAACCGAGCGCCGCTGGAATTCCAAGCAAAGCCAGGTATTGAAATTTTATTGGAAGCGAAACCAACGCAACTCGCTCACTAGAGGAGCGCCCATACCATTGGCTCCAACCGTAAAAGCCCATGAGAACGTATACAAAATAAAGACCACTTTCCGCATACAGGCCGGCTCGTAGGAATAATGCCACGGAAAGTGCAGAGGAAAGGGTTCCAAAAGGCCACGCCCAAACCTTCCGTTCGATTAAGCCATAAATGAACAGCAACCCTAGAAGCGTCGCGCTCCACTCTAAAAGTATATCTATAGACATAAAAAAACCCCGAGCTTCTCGCTCGGGGCTAATTTAAATGGAATCTGCGAGGATTAGACCAATTCTTGCACTAAGTCCGCTGCCTCTTGCAAAGCAATCGCACTGTGTACTTCTAGTCCACTCTCATCGATTAATTTTTTTGCTTCTACAGCATTCGTTCCTTGGAGGCGAACAATAATAGGTACATTAATATTACCCATGTTTTTGTACGCATCAACAACACCTTGGGCGACACGGTCACAACGGACGATACCACCAAAGATGTTAACTAAAATTGCTTTTACATTTTGATCGCGAAGAATAATACGGAATGCCTGCTCTACACGAGCTGCATCAGCAGTTCCGCCTACATCCAAGAAATTTGCGGGATTACCACCTGCCATTTTTATAATGTCCATGGTAGCCATCGCAAGGCCTGCGCCATTTACCATACAACCAACATTACCGTCAAGCTTTACAAAGTTTAGACCGGCTTCTCCTGCCTCTACTTCTATAGCTTCTTCTTCACGCGTGTCGCGCATTTCAGCGATGTCCTTATGACGGTATAATGCGTTATCATCGATAGTTACCTTTGCATCTACAGCCAAGATTTTATCGTCAGAAGTCTTTAAGACTGGATTGATCTCAAATAGAGAAGCATCTGCACCCTCGTAGGCACGGTACAGCGCCGTAACGAACTTCGTCATGTCCTTAAAAGCAGCACCACTAAGTCCTAAATTGAAGGCAATCTTGCGCGCTTGGAATCCGGTTAACCCTACCTTAGGATCAATCTCTTCCGCAAAAATTAAATGCGGTGTCTCTTCTGCTACCGTCTCAATGTCCATTCCACCCTCTGTGGAATACATGATCATGTTGCGTCCAGTTGAGCGGTTAAGTAAGACCGACATATAGAATTCTGAAGTTTCGCTTTCCCCAGGGTAGTATACATCCTCTGCCACCAATACTTGATGTACTTTTTTACCTTCTGCTGAAGTTTGAGGGGTAACCAATTGCATCCCTACTATACTAGCGGCTACTTCTTCCACCTTATCAATACCTTTAGCAAGCTTTACACCACCGCCTTTTCCGCGACCACCAGCGTGAACTTGTGCCTTAACTACGTACCAAGAGGTACCCGTTTCTTCAGTGAGTTGTTTCGCTACTTCAACTGCTTCTGCTGGCGTTTGAGCCACTTTTCCGCGTTGAATGCGCACGCCGTAACCGGCTAAAATTTCTTTTCCTTGATATTCGTGGAGGTTCATAGTGTTCCTTGATTTGCTCACAAATTTAGGGTACAACCTTTGAACGATGAACCTTTTTAATCGCTAAAGTTGTTAAAACAATATATCCAATCGATTACCGATATTTGCACATGCCCAAAACCTACCTAATACTCCTATTGGCTTCCCTATTCTTTGGCCTTGGTGCCCAGAATTTGCCAAAATCAGCATTTATTCCAGCTTTGCCAGATGAAGGTATGCGCGTTGATGGCGTTTTGTCTGAACCGCAATGGGATACAGCGGCGCAATTGGCTCCTCTAGAATGCTACTTCCCTGAACCATCCGCAACACCTGATGGGATTAAAGATGACGTCCGTTTATTCTACACTGAGAAAGGTCTGTATATAGCTTTTGCGTTTATCGACGATACTGCGCCGATATTGAGTCAATTAACGCCGAGGGACCGAGTCAATGCAAACACAGACTGGGCTCAAATCATCATCAATCCATTCAACGACGGGTCGAATGATTTCAATTTTTACCTTAGTGCCGCCGGTGTTCAAGGCGATTCTCGTGCTACTAATGACGACGATGAAGACGGAAGTTGGAACGCCGTCTGGTACAGCTCCGTAGTGAAAACAGAACATGCGTGGAAGGCAGAAATTTTTATTCCCTACCGTGTGTTGCGTATGCCGGAAACCAAAGAGGGCGAGGATCCGAAGCCCTGGGGTTTTAATATTAAAAGATCCATTCGCAGTACGCGCACCTTGTACAGCTGGAACCCCATCGATAGAAATTTTGAAAACGAATCTCTTCAAAGTGGGGTATTGGAGGGCATACGCATAATGAACCCACCCAAGCGCATCAGCTTAAGACCCAACTTTACTGGTTCAGTT
>NYXD01000036.1 GCA_002685435.1 Cryomorphaceae bacterium
ATGAAAAACAAGCTTGGTATGAAGTGGATGGCAACGCTTTTCGCTGTTGCCGCCATTATCAGTTCGTTTGGAACAGGTAACATGCCTCAAGTGAATAGTATTGCCGCCTCTTTGAAAGCGACTTTTGGCATAGAAGAGATCGTAACTGGTGCTGTGCTTTCGGTATTGCTTGGTCTAATTATTCTAGGAGGAATTAAGCGTATTGCAGCGGTTACAGAAAAATTGGTTCCCGTTATGGCACTTATTTATTTGATCGGTGCTTTATCGGTGATTGTTACAAATTATGAAAATATTGTCCCTTCATTTATTAGCATTTTTGCGGACGTGTTCACTGGCTCATCAGCTGCAGGTGGGTTCCTTGGTGCAACCATAGCGTACGCATTTAACAGAGGTGTGAACCGCGGTCTTTTCTCCAACGAGGCAGGGCAGGGTTCAGCTCCAATTGCGCACGCGGCAGCGAAGGCAGAGCACCCTGTAAGCGAGGGAATGGTCGCTATTCTAGAGCCTTTTATTGATACTATTATTATTTGCTCAATCACTGGGTTAACCTTGTTAAGTTCAGGAGTTTGGAATGAAAAGCACCTGAACGACTTTAGTTTTGCCGATCTCGAAATTATGGAAGGTGGACTCTCGGAAGAAATCGATGGAGGTCGTTTATTCAATCACTTTAATAACCAGGCTTGGTTATCGAGTGAAACACTGGTTCCATTTCAAGGAGAATTAGCCGTGAAGCAAGGGAAAATAAAATCAGAGGCAACAGTACTCCATGCGCGTTCTATTGCGGAAGAGGTGATTGTTTCAAATGAAGAAGGACCCTATTCTGGTGTACTCATGGTGCAAAAAGGCAGGTTACAAGAAACGGCAGGGCTTACCTTCACAGGGAAATCTTTGGTGCATAGTGCACCCTTAACAGCTATTGCTTTCAATAAAGGGTTGTTTGGTGATTACGGCCAGTATATTGTCGCTATAGGTTTGTTGTTGTTTGCTTTTTCGACAGCGATTTCGTGGAGTTATTATGGCGGTCGTAGCGTCACTTATCTGTTCGGCGTGAAGTATGTTAATTATTATCGTGTTTTGTATGTGATTGGCTTTTTTCTAGCCGCAATTATCGATACCACAATTGTTTGGACATTTGCGGGCATTGCCATTGCGCTCATGACTCTGCCCAACTTGCTGGGTATCTTCTTATTAAGGAAGGACATGAAAAAGAGTATTCACGAATACAAGGTATACTTAAAATCCAATTTTAATAAGGACTTGTAAATAATTGTGTAAACCCCCTTAAACCTTGAGTGAAAGTAAGTCTCTATTTAACAGAGTTGAACTATCTTATGCTCTTGTAAAAACGATTATATTTTTCCAATGAAGAAGTATCTTTTATCTGTTTTGTTTGCGCTTTTCGCAGTTTCCGGTGTACAAGCTCAAATTTCATCTGACTCTACACTCTATACTTCAGGTGATATTGGTGTTCAGGTAGTAGCGCCTGTTAACATTAATTCGCAAAGCTCATGTGCCGATACGGTAGGTATTTCCATCCCTACAGGACACTGGATTTCATCCGTTCGATTGGAGTACACCGTCGAAACTACAGGCGGATTCTTCGGTGGTTCTGCACCGGACGATATAGGAACTTATCTAGAATTAGTCAGTGAAAGCGAAAAAGAAGCAGCATTGAGCTATGGTATTTCTGGTACAAATGGTACTACAGAAACAACCATACGTACTATCAATGACTTTAACGGCGCGGTTACAGATACGTTCTTGATTTTTGAATTAAATGCCTTTAGACAACAATTCAACACCGCATGTAATACAACGACTCAAAGAATAGCGGACAGTAGTTGGAAGGTTGTTGTCAATCACTATCCTGCACCGACGTGTTATCAGCCTACAGCAGTGGCGGTAGACTGGGTGATGAGTAATCAGGCCCAAATAAGCTGGACTACAGGTGGTTCCGCACAATGGGAAGTTGAATATGGAACGCCAGGATTCACACCGGGTACAGGTACTAGGGTAGCTGCGCTATCTAACCCATTTGTACTTAGCGGTCTTTCTGCTTCATCGAATTATGATTTTTATGTGCGCGATTCTTGTGGAACAAACGACGTAAGTATATGGTCAGCTGTGGATTCTTTGACCACATTGTGCGCACCTATAACATTTACAACTAGTTATACTGAAGATTTCGACAATACGACAAATTGGATACCTGGTTCGGGTTTTGATAATGACGGTTCCATTGTAGACGGTTGTTGGCAACGTGATCCTGCTGATCCAGACGATGGTCAAGGGTATGCCTTTGGTGTTGGAGAAGACAGTACGGGTACACCTGGAACTGGTCCTCTTGACGATAGAACAGGTGGTGGGCAGTACGTTTATGCTGAAGCCAGTGGAGCTGCAAATCAAAGTGTTGCTACATTGACATCACCGTTGATGGACTTAAGTTCGTTAACCGTACCAGAATTAAATTTTTGGTACCATATGACGGGTGCTCAAATCAATGAATTAAAAACGGAGGTTTGGTCAAAATCTACCGGTTGGGTAAATGTGGGGAGCATTAATGGTCCGCAACAGTCGGCTACATCTGATACCTTTTTACTACAGACCTACACGCTAAGCCAGTTTGTGGACGACACCGTTCTAGTCAAATTCAGTGCGTCGCGAGGTTTTGGAAATAATAATCAGGCAGATGTTGCTATTGATGACTTTGGATTTGAGGAGGCGCCTACGTGTCCAGACCCATCATTATTAGCACTTCAATCACGTACCACAACGAGCATTACATTACAGTGGCAAGCTGTAAACGCCTTAAGTTGGGATATTCAATACGGTGCTCCTAGTGCTGCTTTAGGCGCCACAGCGAACACAACAACCAGTGTTAGTACGAATCCGGCTACAATCACAGGATTAAGTGCAGGAACTTCATACCAATTCTGGATACGCGAAGTTTGTGGGCCTTCGGATAAGTCGGATTGGATAGGTCCAATCTTAGGAACAACGCATTGTGCTGCTGTCGCGGCGCCATGGTCGGAAGATTTTGATTCGACGACTTGGACTTCGGGAACTGGTTTCTACAATATCGGTAACAGCATGGCAGCATGTTGGTTTAGAAGTCCTGAATCCGATACGTTAGCGTCTTCCTCGCTTAGTTGGGGTCCTCGCTCAGGAACAACCACCACAGGTCAGACAGGGCCAACTACGGATGTCAGTGGTTCTGGAAATTACATGTATACAGAGGCTTCTCAAGGCGCACCAAATCAGGAGGCTATGTTAGAATCTCCATTACTAGATTTGAGCAGTTTACTAAAACCGCGCGTTTCGTTCTATTACCACATGCGTGGGTTCTACGTTAATACGTTGAAGTTACAAGTATGGGTGGATTCAACGCAAACTTGGAATACATACTTTACTAAATCGGGTAACCAAGGAAATCAGTGGATTTTTGAAGAAGTTGATTTAGCGGGTTTTGCCGGCGATACCATCGTTTTACGTTGGATTTCGTCAAAAGGCAATGGTTCGCAGGGTGATATTGCAATAGATGAAGTGATCGTAGACGATCAGCCGCTTTGTCCAGATCCTTCGCAATTTGCGCTTACGAATGTAGGGTCTACGAGTGCAAGCTTTAGTTGGGCTACCGGTGGTTCAACCACATGGAATATTGAGGTCGGCCCCGTTGGATTTACGCCGTCCGGTACTGGTCTCACTAATCTTACGAATACTACACATACCGTAACGGGATTAACAGCTGGTACTTCCTACGATGCGTATGTAAGAGATACTTGTGGCACTCTTGGCGCTTCTTTATGGATTGGTCCAATCACATTTAACACCCTTTGTAATCCATTTACAGCACCATATACTGAGAATTTTGACAGCACCTCGTGGGTCACAGGGGCGAATCAATCTCCTGGTCAAATCGACGGCTGTTGGTTAAGAGCAGATACTATAGAGTATTTCTTTAAAGCAGGTCCTCCGACCAATCATTCAAACAACACCGGTCCTGATGGAGACCACACTTCTGGTAGTGGTGGTTATATTTTTACAGAGGCCAACACAGGGTTTGGTGGCGGCTCTACATTGAGTAACTCAATAACTTCGCCATTAGTCGATGTAACCACATTGACTACGCCTGAGCTAAGTTTCTTCTACCACATGTATGGAACACTCATCAATAAG
Organism: Cryomorphaceae bacterium; assembly: GCA_002685435.1. The sequence goes on from NYXD01000036.1 coordinate 4,177, forward strand.
TTGGTTGTACAGGCAAGGGTTCAAAACGGAAATTGGGGAACGGTTGCTACTATTAGTGGTGCACAGCAATCTTCTTCCGCTGCGGCATGGCTTGAAGAAGTAGTGGATCTGTCCAGCTATGCAAACGATACTATTCAGATAAAATTTGTCGCTTACCGTTACCAAGGTTTCAGTAATCAAGTGGATATCAGTATTGATGATTTTGACATTCATGAGGCGCCTAACTGTCCTAAGCCTACGAATTTCACTTCGACGGGTGTTACGAGTAATACGGCATCATTTAGCTGGACTACTGGTGGCGCTACGAATTGGCAACTGAATTACGGTTCAGCCGGATTTACGCCGGGAACAGGATCTTTCGTAGCAATGGCCTCTGCTTCTGGATCAATCACAGGGTTAAGTCCAAATACCACTTACGATGTTTACGTGCGTGATTCTTGTGGTTCAGGCAATGTATCAGATTGGGTTGGGCCGTTGACCGTATCAACACTTTGTGGTATGGTAACAGCACCATGGTCCGATGACTTTGACGGAATTTCCTTCGATGCATCAACAGGAGCTATCGATCCGTGTTACACAACGAGCACATCGACGACCTATTTCTGGCAGACAGGGCAAGGGCAAACGCCTACAAACAATACAGGACCGACTGCCGATCATACTACANGTAATGGCAAATATGTGTATACCGAAGCTGTTTTTGCTTTTGGGGGTGCAGATTCTGATGCCGAATTCACAACTGCTGAAATTGATTTAGATACGTTGAGTACTCCTGAACTGACTTTTTGGTGGCACGGTGCGGGTGGAAATATCGACGAGCTAGAAGTAGATATTTTTAGTGGCGGAACTTGGACAAACGAACTTATTGTTAACAGTACGAATTATACACTACAAGCAAATCCTGCCGCGCCATGGGAAGAAGGCGTGGTAGACCTTAGTTCTTATGCTGGAGATACGATAAAAGTTCGATTTACTGGGTACCGTTCATCTACTTTCGGCTTCAACTCAACGCAAGCGGATTGGGCTTTAGACGATATTAAAGTAGATAATGCACCGACGTGTTTGGAACCTACGGTATTTGCTAGTACGGCAAGTACCACAACGAGTGTATCTCTAAGTTGGACCACTGGTGGTGCGAGCAATTGGCAGATAGAATATGGTCCCGTTGGATTTACACCGGGTACCGGAACAGTTGTTAGTGCTGCAACAAATCCATTCACTGTGACTGGACTCAGCTCAGCCACATATTATGATTTTTACGTGCGTGATTCGTGTTCAGCCACTGATGTGAGTGATTGGGCTGGACCTATAACGGAATCTACTGCTTGTGGTACAGCAACGGCACCGTATTACGAAAACTTCGATAACGGTTTCGACGAAGGAAACGATACGGGACAAGGCCACAATATTGGTGCAACCATCAGTGCTTGTTGGTCACGCACAGATACGGATACAAACTACCGTTGGGGTGGTCGTGACGGAGGAACAGCAACTGGAGGAACAGGACCTAATGGCGATCACACAAGTGGTTACGGTAGTTACGTGTATGCGGAGGCAAGTTTCAGTACAGGGACGCCCGTTGCTACTTTAACTTCTCCTTCAATAGATTTATCAGCACTTACTACACCCGAGATGCATTTCTGGTATCACTTATATGCACAGAACGGCTCGCAAGGGACATTGACCTGGAGTATCCAAGACGTCAGTGCAGGTACGTGGGTGGTTTTAGATTCTATATCAGGAAATCAAGGGAATCAATGGGTAGAAATCGTTGAAGATCTTAGTTCTTACGCNAATAAAACGGTCAAAATCAAGTTTACTGCGCAGAAGTCTTCAGGTACTACGCCGCAGCAAGGGGATATCGCTGTTGATGATTTAAGTATTGTTGAAGCGCCTACATGTCCGGATCCATCCGCATTGAGCGCTACTCCAACATCTACAACAGAAATCGAATTAGCGTGGACAACTGGTGGTGCTACAACATGGCAAGTAGAGTACGGTCAATCCGGCTTTGTACAAGGTAATGGTACCATTGTAAACGCATTAACGAATCCATTTACAATAACTGGTTTAACCTCAGGTGTTACCTATGACTTTTATGTCCGCGATTCTTGTAGTGCAACTGAATTTTCGGATTGGATAGGTCCGGTCACAGCAACAACACTCAGTTGTGTAGGAGGTTGTACGTATACTTTAGTACTCACAGATGACTACGGAGACGGTTGGACTGGAAATAACCAGGGTACGAACTTCCATGCTTTAGAAGTTACTACAGGTACGTCGGTGACAAGCTTTACGATGTCTAATACCACAGGGGCATTGGGCACCACTGAAACATTTACATTCAATGTATGTGATGGTGATACACTATACTTAGAATTCATTGATAACGGGAATTGGGAAGATGAATGTGGCTACACGCTAACTGATGCTAACGGAGTAGTAGTATCTTCGGTTGCAGGGGGGTCTATGACTGCCGGTATAAAGTATCAAGGTTCTGCGAATTGTTCGTCTCCTTGTCCGGCGCCATCCCCATCATTTAGCTCTACAGCAACGTTCCTAAGTGTAGATTTTGATGCGACCACTTCAACGGGTGCTGCTTTGACTTACAGTTGGGACTTTGGTGATGGTAATACAGGTGCCGGTGATCAGCCAACCCATCTTTACGGTGCAGGCGGTTCTTATGCCGTGGTTCTTACTGCCACAGATTCTTGTGGACAGTCTGTGACAGCGACGGATACGCTCATAGTGTGTGAAGAACTACTTCCAAATGTAACTTACACGCAAAGTGTGTTCACTGTTAATTTTGATGCTTCTGGAGCTGCAGGCGCAACAGGAGCGACATGGGACTTTGGCGATGGAAATACAGGATCAGGATTAACACCGTCTAATACCTACAGTGGTTCTGGAACTTTCGCAGTTGATGTTACAGTTACTAATGATTGTGGTGATGAGGCGGATACTACCCTTTACATTACGATNTGTGTNCAACCNACAGCCAACTGGACTGCTGCGNTNATCAGTGCCGGCGGAGGTGGAATGCAGGTTCAGTTTGACGGAACCAGCTCAACTGGTGGAAATTCTTTCCAGTGGAACTTCGGTGATGGTAATACAAATACCACCTCGAATTATCCATTACATACTTACGGTACGGTCTCATTAGCTTATAATGTTTCTTTGACTGTTTACAATGCTTGTGGTGATAGCGATACGAAAACAGGGATATTAGGTGAAAATTTAGGGGTTTCGGATGCGGATATAGTGCGCCTAGATGTATTCCCTAATCCAGTCCAGTACGTGTTGACTATAGAAAGTGATTTTGCTATTAATGGTGAGATTAGTCTTACAGATGCTTTAGGAAGAACAGTACTGGCTGTTCAGGGCAGTGGTGATAATCGCCAACAGATCAATGTGTCAGAATTAGCCGCTGGAAGCTATGTCCTCAGAATTGTGGACGGCGCGAACATAACGCAAGAACGGATACAAATAGTACGATAAAGCAAAAGCCGCCCTACGGGGCGGCTTTTTTTATNCCTTTTTTACAAATTCGCTTTTCAGCATCATCGATCCAAACCCGTCGATTTTACAACTGATATTGTGGTCGCCTTCCACTAGTTTGATACGACTTACTTTAGTTCCAGGTTTGATTGGCTTGGGTGCACCTTTTACAGGCAATGACTTTATGACGGTAACGCTATCACCATCTTGTAATGGATTGCCATTTACATCAAGAACAACGAGCCCTTGTGGCTCCTGCTCGGGATTCCATTCGTGTCCACATTCAGGACAGATCAATAATGCATCTANAGGATATGCATACATTCCATTGCATTCTGGGCAGGGGTGAGAATCGGACATCAATTCAAGTACTTAGAAGTTATTTAAGAGAAGAATAACGGAAAACTACACCAACGAATAAAGTAATAGCAGCAATCCCTATAAAGGCAACTTCAGGGGCACGCATTTGCAATGCTATGTAGCCAATAAGCGCTCCAAAAACATAGCCCATATCACGCCAAAATCGATAAGTAGAAAGCGCCTGTGGACGCCAAGTAGGGTGACTGTGGTTGCTAATACCTACTAGAAAAGTAGGGTAGACCATCGCCGTACCAAATCCCAATAGTATGTACGGCAGCCAGAACAGCGGAAAATTACGAAGACCAAGGAGCGCCAACCCCTGCATTATCATACCCCACATGAGTAGTCTGCGAATGTTCCCTTTATTCGAGAGAGGTCCTGTGAAGAGTTGTCCCAAACCCCATGTTGAAGCGTGAATACCCGTAAGAATACCCACAGTAGTTAAACTTTCGCCGCTCGCTAAAAGTAAAGAAGGCAATACAGCCCAAAGAATGCNGTCGTTTGCGTTATTTACAACGCCTGCCCATGTTATGGTTCGCAAGGCCGGATCACTAAAGGTTGTTTTATAAAAAATAGATTTATNCTTTTCACTTAAACTTGACTCGACGTGCTGTTTGGCTTCGAGTTCCGCCCATGGCAGCGTTTCAGGAATGACGAAAATTGCTAATAAAGAGGCTATGAAAACAATGCCCATGGCCGTATATAAAACAGGTGTAATGAGTCCCGTGGATTCTGCGTAATAGGCGGCAAATGCAGCGGAGGCACCCACAGCAACGTATCCCGCACTCTCATTTAATCCCATAGCCGTGCCGCGGTGTTTTAATCCAACGATATCTATTTTCATAATCACGGTTGTCGACCAGGTAAACCCTTGACTCAAACCTAGAGCAATGTTGGCTAGAATAATTAATGCACTCTCGCCAGAATTAAGTAATAACATCGGTGCTTGCAGTGCTATAGCCCATCCAAGCAATAAGGTGCGTTTTCTGCCAATTTCAGCGATTAATTTCCCAGTGAAGAGGTTTGCGATCGCTTTGCTCAGACCGAAGACAGCCACCATGATTAGGGTGGCCTCCAATTCAGATACGGACCAATTCTTTGTGAGTTCCGGCAAAATACTTCGCTCGAATCCCACCATGGCTCCAACAAAGGCACTCATTAGTACGAGAATGCTGAAAAGACCAGCGTTTTCGCGAAGGCCTAATTGGACCTTTCTCATGTTAGTCTTCAATCTTTTTGATGCGAATACCAACCCAAGCGTAGATAAGGGTCATTACCGGTGAAATCAGGTTGAAGAAGGCATACATAAAGTAGTCGCCCGTAGCCACACCTAGTACAGAACTTTGATAGGCGCCGCAAGTATTCCATGGAATTAATACAGAGGTTACCGTCCCNCTGTCTTCTAATGTGCGGCTCAGGTTTTCAGGAGCAAGGCCGCGTTCACGATATACATCTTTAAACATTCGTCCCGGTACCACTATGGCTAAATACTGATCCGAAGCGGTTACGTTTAACACACCACAAGCAACGAGGGTTGAGGTGATAAGAGATGCAGATCCACGAGCAAATCGAATGATTGCATTGGTAATGGTTGCGAGAAAGCCCGAAGCCTCCATGGCGCCACCAAATGCCATCGCACTGAGAATCAGCCAGACCGTTCCTAGCATTCCGCTCATGCCAGAGGTACTGAGTAAATCTGAAAGGATGGGATGTTCGCTAGGGACTGCGATACTGCCATAGACGCTGCGCATCGCAATTTCGTAAATGGGGTGTGCGCCAGTGCCCAATTCTTGCAATAAGGGTTGCTGAAATACAAGTGCTGCTATGAGTCCACTAAAAATACCTATAGAAATCGCTACTAATGCATCAATTTTTCTTGAAATCAGCAGGATAACAACGGCGGGTACTAGGAAGAGCCAAGGCGTAATATTGAATTGTGCACTCAAGAGGGATTGAACTTCTGCGACCTCTGCAGCATCTAATGCACCGTCTTTATATCCTAGACCTAAGACTGTGAAGAGAATCAATGCAATGATCAAACTAGGTACGGTGGTATAGAGCATGTAGCGAATGTGAGTAAACAGATCCGTTCCTGCCATCGCAGGGGCAAGATTGGTAGTGTCGCTCAGCGGACTTAATTTATCACCAAAATACGCACCTGATATCACAGCTCCCGCCACAACTGGGGAGGGAATACCTATGGTTTGCCCTATTCCCATCAATGCAATACCTACTGTTGCTGTTGTAGACCATGAAGAACCTGTACTCAGGCTGATCAGGGCGGAGATAATGACGGCAGTGGGAAGAAAGAATTGGACATTTATTAAGTCTAAACCGTAATAAATCATTGCAGGTACAACACCGCCTAAAAGCCACGTACCGGCCAAACCTCCAATGAGGATCAGGATGAATATCGCCTGTGTGGTATCGTGAATGTTCGTTTTGATTTTAGCAAAGACAGCTTCAACCGTACTCCCGTTGAAGACCCCAATTACCGCTGCAACGAACGCTGCAAGCATTAAAATAACTTGGTTTGAACCGGAAAGCGCGTCATCTCCATAGACTTCACCTACATTAAACCAGAGCAGAACCATGAGTACTACTAGTGGTGTGAGAGCGAGAAGGAGTTGGGCGGTAGGGTGGTTCTGCTTCATGGTCGATTCTTAGGCTTGCGCTTTTAGCTCATTGCCGTAATTATATCCTGTTTAGTAATTATATGATAGCCTTGTTCCACTGCAACGAGCACAGCGCGGTGGCCACTTTTTACCATATTGGCCACTTCTTCAATACTTGTTGTTAGGTCGACCACTGGATATGGTGACCCCATAATATCGCCTANGAGTTTGCTGTTTACAGGGTGGTCGAGCATGCAAGAAAGCATGGTATGGTCGTCAATAGAGCCGACTTGCTTACCGTCTTGCATCACCGGAATCTGCGTAATATCGTGAACCTTCATCAGTCGAGCGGCATTACTAAGCGGCTCCGTAGGACTTACAGTGATCAAGGGCAAATGACTGTGGTTGTCAATCAAATCTTTTGCCAATTTATTCGAAGGGGCAAGGAAGCCTCTATCTCGCATCCAGTCGTCGTTGTAGACCTTTCCTACGTAACGTGAGCCGTGATCATGAAAAAGTACCACCACGACGTCATCTGGTGTCAAGCGGTCTTTAAGTTGGCGTAAACCTTGAAAGGCAGAGCCACAACTGTAGCCCAAGAACAGCCCTTCTTTACGTGCTAATTCTCTTGTTGCTAGCGCCCCATCTTTGTCCGTGACCTTTTCGAAAAAATCGATCACATCAAAATCAACATTTTTTGGAAGGATATCTTCACCAATACCCTCTGTGATGTAACTGTATATTTCCTTTTCGTCAAACTCACCCGTTTCGTGGTATTTCTTAAAAACCGAACCGTAGGAGTCCACACCCCACACCTGTACATGTGGGTTTTGCTCTTTTAAGTATTTCCCTACGCCTGAAATGGTCCCGCCGGTTCCAACACCAACCACGAAATGAGTCACTTTACCTTCCGTTTGCTCCCAAATTTCGGGACCTGTAGAATCGTAGTGTGCTTGACGGTTACTCAGGTTGTCGTATTGGTAAGGATAAAATGAGTTTGGAATTTCTTTGTTTAATCGTGAAGCTACACTGTAGTAACTCTCAGGGTGCTCAGGTGCCACGTTCGTAGGACACACATAAACTTCCGCACCCATGGCGCGCAGAATGTCCATCTTTTCCTTTGATTGCTTATCGCTTAATGTACAAATGAGCTTGTATCCTTTTACAATAGCCGCTAGCGCAAGTCCCATTCCCGTGTTGCCGGAAGTACATTCAATGATGGTGCCCCCAGGTTTAATGTCTCCGCGTGCTTCTGCATCTTCGATCATTTGTAAAGCCATACGGTCTTTTACGCTGTGGCCAGGATTAAAGTATTCCACCTTTGCATAAACCGGACAAGGGAAATCTTCAGCAATTTTATTGAGTTTGATCATGGGCGTATTGCCAATGGTCTCAAGGATATTGTTGTAAATGGGGCGCATGGGCCAATCTGTTTTGTATTAGGTTCCGTAAAGATAACCGATTGTATGCCTGGAACAAGGGTTCTTATGAGAAACGAATGCTTTGGATAGGGTGCAACCTAGCAATCCAACGAACGGGGAGGAGTAGTATGAGGTAGGCGATGACAATGAACACGGCATTCGCACCGAGAATCCATGTCCAGTCGAAGGAGATGGGCGCCGTTGCGATGTAGTAGGTTTCGGGATCTAATTGGATCCAGCTGAATTGCCACTGTAAAAAACTTAGTCCTAACCCCAGCGCATTTCCCCAAACTAATCCGCGAGTTAAAATACGGATGCTGAGCCATTGGAAAACCTGCAGAATAAGACGGTCACTACCGCCGAGTGCTTTGAGTGTACCAATCATTCGGGTACGGTCAATAATCAAAACAAGTAAGGCCGTTATGAGATTAGCCACGGCTACAATAAGAACAATAGCGAGCACGAGTATGATGTTCGTGTCGAAGAGCGCGAGCCATCCGAAGATTGCTGGATGACGGTCTTCAATGCTACGCGCCTGCATGGTATATGGAATCACTGCATTCCAATAGGATGAAATAATTTCGCGTCCTTCTTGGTCATTCAGTACCACCATATAGCTGCTTACACTGTCCGCACGCCAACCGTTAAGTCGGGCAACATCTTCCTGATTCATTAAAATAGTCTGCCGGTCAAATTCGTCTAAACCCGTGGTAAAAAGCCCTTCCACAATGGATTTCCTGAGTCGAGGCAATTCGCCCTGATTCTTTAGGACCGTTAATACAGCGGTATCTCCAATGCCTAGGTCCAATTCTCGTGCTAGAGTGGTAGATAGGAAGGCACCGTAGCGCGAGGTGGGAGAAGAGGCACCGTTACCGGTCCCGTATTGGGCAGAGAACGTTTCCAAATAATCAGTCTCGAGACCTTTGATTTGAATGCCGTCGAAGGCATCTTCAATAGGATTTACCAGCAACGCCATTTTTTGAACCACAGGATAAATAGACTGAACGTAAGAGGCTTCCCGTAGAGCACCAGTTAAACTATCCGTTAAGCGTATGGGTTTGAGTTCTTCGGTTCGGTTCGGTGCATAAGCGCTAATGGTAAAATCGCCTTCTAAGGCACTGAATTTATCCATGATGGCGTGCTGCAAGCCTTTACCGGAAGTAATGGACAAAAGTACAAGCGCCATACCTAATGCCGTAGCGACAATACTCAATTTTAGCAGCGGTCCAATTACTTTGGAACCCGTGCTCTTTTGTATCTTCCTTGCTATGAAAAACGCCTCTTTCATCTCCTCGCAATTTAGAACAACTCTCGCGTTATTCGCGGTATTGCTCCTGTGCTTTTCTGCGCGCGGGCAAGAAAGTTACGCGCCAGGTATTGCGCAGACTGGAGCGTACTACATGAAGCTCACCGAAAAATCTGTAGCGGTAGTAGCCAATGCGACCTCCTTATTACCCAATGGCACCCATACGGTGGACCATTTGATTTCGCTGAGCGTCGATGTTCAGCAAGTTTGGGCACCAGAACACGGCTTTAGAGGCGAAGCGGATGCAGGAGAACATGTGGAAGACGGCCGCGATCCTAAAACAGGCATACCTATCAAGAGTCTATATGGTAAAACCAAGCGTCCACCTACAGATTGGTTGGAGGGCTTAGATTGGGTCATCTATGATATTCAAGACGTTGGGGTCCGATTCTACACCTACAGCACGACTTTGAGCTACGTGATTGACGCATGTGTAGAAGCCGGTGTCCCGCTCATGATTATGGACCGGGGCAATCCGAACGGTCATTACATCGACGGTCCCATCTTAAAACCAGGCTTCGAGAGTATGGTAGGTTTGCACCCTATACCAGTAGTGCACGGTCTATCCATGGGGGAATATGCTTCTATAGTCTATGGCGAGCATTGGATGCCTTCGACAGAGAATGAGGAGTGGCGCACCGCCTTTGAGAAGAAGGGCGGTATAGAAGTAATTCATTGCAAAGGGTATTCTCATCGTGAGGTTTTCAAGGAATTCCAAGTTCCTCCATCGCCCAATCTGCGCTCCATAGCCGCCATATGGCATTACCCGAGCTTGTGTTACTTCGAGGGCACACCCATTTCCTGTGGACGAGGAACAGATGCGCCGTTTACCCGTTTTGGTGCACCGTGGCTTGATGGGGAAGGGTACGAGCATCAATTCAAACCTGCGCCAGATCACGGATCGAAGTATCCCAAGTTTCAAGGAGAACAATGCGTTGGGGTTCAATTGTCTCAGGACCTAAGTGCTGCCCCAAAGGAAATAGATTGGAACCATTTATTTGATGCCTATGCATACTGGAAAGAGAATGCTCCACAGGAGGCGCCAGAATTTTTCAATGCGTTCTTCAAAAAATTAGCCGGTTCAAACGAACTACAATCAGCCTTGGAATCTGGTATGAGCGCCCAGGAGTGGGTGGAGTCTTATTATAGAGAGTTGTACCAATACAAGCAAAAGGCTTATGAGTACGCTTTGTATCCTCATTTAGGAGTCGAGACGTATAAGTCCAACTAGGCACAATTAAAAAACCCCGCACGAGGCGGGGTTTCTTTTTGTGATTCGAAAGAAGGATTATTTCCAGCCTTTCATCTCTTTCTCGTAGCCGGTTCTGTAGGAATCAGGTGCGCCCATATCCATTGCTTTTTTACCCTGCTTGAGGGCAGCCTTAGTATCGCCTGCCGCGTAAAGAATTTTAGCCTTTACCCAGTTTGTGTACCAGTACTCTGGATCCAGTTGTAGGGCAATTTCAATAGATGCCAACGCTTTTTCATGATCGCCTTGACCGCTGTAGTAGTTTGCAGCATTTCTGTACGCTCGCTTTGCATCTGATAGAGCTCTCTCTACATTTTTACCACTTTCGCCATCAGAATCTACTCCTAGGTTAACACTTACTTCAGCATCAGCCCATTCAAGGACCAATTCGCCACCGGTAGTGCTCAATGATTTGAAGCCTATGGTAAAGCTTTCGTCAAAGTCACCCTTTGCTGCTGGAGCAGTTACACGAACTACATCATTATCTTGACTGTAACCGGTGCTGCCCCAAAGATCAGTTTGGGTAGAGAGTATAATGGTCCATTCTGTTTCTCCTGGAATGGTAAACAAGGCATAGTCTCCAGCANTNACAGCATTACCGTTCATTGTGAAATCTGTAGAAGCGTTAAGAATAACACATCTGTTCGCACCTGTACGCCATACTTGATTGTAAGGAACGAGATCACCAAAAATGGTACGGCCGCGTGTCGCGGGACGAGAATAAGTAATGCTAAAATCAGTAAGACCTATTCTTTGGTCAACGGTAGAAGTAGGTGAGGGTTGTGGAAGTTCTTGTGCATTCGCAGGCAACGTCAATGCCAATGCGGCAAGTCCGAGAATCCAATTTTTCATTTGTAATTTTTTAGGGTTCACCTAAAAGTAACAAGAAAAGTGGTGGTTAGTTGTTAGAGTGCCATCATTTTTAGCGCGGCCACGGCAGCTTCAACTCCTTTGTTACCATGAATACCTCCTGAACGTGCGCGACTCTGTTCAATGGTGTTGTCGGTAAGCACACAGAAAATGGTAGGCACGTCGTAGCTGAGGTTCAGTTCTGTAATGCCGTAGGTCACGCTCTGACAAACGTAGTCGAAATGCTTTGTCTCACCTTGAATAACACAACCGACTACAATAACCGCATCAGGTTCTTCATTTTCATGAAGGCGTTTTGCACCAAAGGTGAGTTCAACAGCTCCGGGTACATCCACTCGAAGTATATGTTCTGGATCTACTCCATGAGCCACGAGTGTATCGTAAGCACCTTGAGCAAGTCCATCAGTGATCTCATGGTTCCATTCCGCCCGAACAATCGCTATTACTTTACCTGCTCCAGAAGGGACCGTTTCGTTATCTGAGCTGTTGAGGTGCTGATGGGCAGTAGCCATGAGATTATTTTAACGCAGCAATAACACCAGTAATTCCTGAAGCTTGACGGCTCTTAGGATAGTCTGAAGCTATTCGTTCGTATAGTTTAACAGCTTTCGCGTTTTCACCTAAAATCTCATAACACAAACCAGCTTTCCACAAGAAGAGCGGTGTAGTAAAGTCGTTTTCTGTTGCATTGGCTGCTTTGTTGTAGTAATCTACAGCATCGTCCATTTGACCCAATTCGACAAATGCATCACCAATAAGGCCATAGGCAGTCGCCGAAGTGGCTGCATCCGATTTATGGTAATCGTCCATGTATGCAATGGCATTTTCGTAATCGCCTAACGTGTAATAGGCAATTCCAGCATAATAGTGTGCGCTATTTCCTGCATCAGTTCCGCCGAATTCGTCAATAATATCGAGCAGGCCGTAATAAGCACCGTTCCCATTTAAGGCCAATTCCATAGAGTCCGTCTCAAACCATTTGATTGCTTTCGCCATCTCTGTAGCTCCTTCTTTCGCTTTCGGTTCCACAATGTACGTGTTGTAAGCGAAGTAGGCCAATACCACTGCAACTACTGCTGCAACTGCTATACCCACCTGACGAGCATTGTTCTCAAGGAACTGTTCCGTCTTAGTTAGCGTTTGTTCTACGTTATCAAATCCAAGGTTATCCTGTTCTGCAGGCGCGTTCTTCTTAGCCATAGCTAGTTTTAATTGAGTCCGCCAAAAATAGTATAAATTTTCATGCTTTGAGCCCTATTTTTGTTCCTATGGAAAACCTGCTTGTGCACGCTTTAGAATTGACCCATTTCAAGAACCATCGTAGTTCTTCGTGGCAGTTTAATCCCAAAGTGAATATTATCTCTGGAAATAATGGTAATGGTAAGACCAACGTCTTAGATGCACTGCATTATTTATCGTTGACAAAAAGCTACCTCAACACAAGCGATGGTCAGAACATCACCCATGGTGAAAGTATGTCGCTGCTCAAAGCAAAGTTAGAACGTAAGAGTAGTGAACATATTCTTGATTTAGGACTCAAGAAGGGTCAGAAAAAGAAAGTGCGACTCGATGGTAAGGAGATTGATAGATTAGCAGATCATGTCGGTTACATGCCCGTNGTCATGATTACACCNATGGACCGNGATTTGATCATAGANGCAGCTGAAACNCGACGGAAATTGATGGATACGACGGTTTCCCAAAACGATAAACAATATTTAAACGCCTTAATGGCGTACAATAGGGCGCTTACCCAACGTAATACTACGCTGAAGTATTTTGCTTCAAACCGTACCTATGACGCAGAGATGATCGGTTTGTATAATGAGCAATTGACTCACAATGCATCCATCATTTTTGAGGCGCGGAAGGCATTTGCGTCAGAATTACTACCGCTGCTAACGCACTACTATCAAATGCTTTCGGGAGGTAAAGAGACCGTAGGTGTGCGCTACAAAAGCACGCTCCACGATTCGTCTATGGACGAGTTATTGACCGAAAATGAATCTAAAGACCGCGTATTACAATACACCTCTAGTGGAACGCATCGTGATGATCTCGTTTTCCATTTGGGGGAACATCCTATCAAGCGCGTGGGTTCTCAAGGGCAGCAGAAAAGTTTTTTGATCGCTTTGAAATTGGCCCAATTTGAAATTACCAAACGTCATTTAGGCATGCCGCCGCTTTTGTTGCTCGATGATATTTTCGATAAATTGGACGAAGGTCGAGTGGCAAATCTACTGAGCTTAGTACATACTGAAGAGTTCGGTCAAATTTTCATTACCGATACGCATCCTGAGCGAATGCTTGAGTTGAGTGAAAATCTCAAACTCAACCACAGCACTTTTGAAATAACTGATGATGGCGAAATACAAAGTCTCTAACGAACAATCCATGGGCGAGGCA